>JAEUUR010000032.1 GCA_016787465.1 Saprospiraceae bacterium
AGAGTACCTGGGTCATTGCCAGACAAAAGCAACCTGTCATACAGAGCGCTGTAAACCAATGCTTTAGACGCAGGCCATTTTCAAAATCAAACACCGCGAAGTATAATTGCCATGTTTTCATAAACATCAGGTTATTGGTCAAGTAATTTTTTTAAGTTTTCAATATCCGTGGCACTTAACTTTTCTGATTCAGCCAGGTGAGAAACCAACCTGCTTACCGATCCGTCGAAATAGTCACGCAGTACATCACCCAAGCTACGCTTACCGTAGGTTTCACGGTCGATTAAAGGAAAATACTCGTAGGTTTTACCATAGGCTTTATGGCCCACAAACCCTTTTTTCTCTAAAATTCGTACCACGCTCGAGATGGTGCTGTGCGGCGGTCGGGGTTCCGGGAACCTCTCTAACAGGTCGCTGACTGTTCCTCGCTGTACTTCCCACAAATGTTGCATCACTTCTTCCTCTGCTTTGGTTAATTTTTGCATATTTTATAACTTGTTGTTTGTCAGTAGTTTAAGAATTTTTTGGCGAACTGTTGGTCATTGTGCAACAAAAGTATGGCTAATTTTTAAGCTTTGCAACTATTTTATACGTTTTATAACGTAAAAATACGTTAATCATTCTAAAGACTTTCTAAGGACTTTAAGCGGACAATGGAACAACCTTTGCCCATCATTTTAAAAAATTGACAAAACAAATCCTCTACGATGAAAGTACGTTACATTCGATTGTTATTCGTTTTTGCGATAGTATCCACGCTGCCTTCATTGGTTGCGGCCCAAGGTTGCGTTGCCGTTCGCCCCATGGGATGCGGTGGTTCGAACCCGACCGGCAATTCATTCCTGATGAATAAAGGCGATGTTCAAGCGGGTATTTTGTACCGTTATTTCGAATCTTACAAACATTTTCGCGGCGATTCCGAAGAAGAGGAGCGTGTAGAAAACGGTACCGAGGTGATCAACGATGCGCATTCGCTGGATATCAGCCTGACCTACGCTTTGTCGCACCGCCTTTCTCTGACCGCTAACCTGCCTTTGATTTATTACGACCGCTCTTCCTTGTACGAACACTACGGAAACAGCTTAACGGCAAATCCAGAGCAAAAAAGATTCCATACCGGCGCACAAGGCATTGGCGACATGCGTTTTTCAGCATCATACTGGATGTTGAATCCAGAAAAGCATATGAAAACAAATTTTGCACTCGGCTTGGGTGTGAAACTGCCTACGGGCAACGAAAACGTACAGGATGAATTTCACAAGCGCAAAGCCAGCGATGGAACGGATACGGTGATCATAAAAGCAGTGGATCAATCGATTCAATTGGGCGATGGCGGCGTTGGCATCAGCATCGATTTACAGGCATACACGGTGCTTTCCAATCGTTTCTCTTTGTATTTGAACGGGTTCTATATGTCGAACCCACGTGAAACTAACAACACCGTGAACCGGATACTGACGGCTTCTTCGACGATTTCAGACTCCATTACCCAGTTTCACTCCGTAGCGGATCAATTCGCCTTCCGTTTTGGCGCCAACTTCGTTGTGTTGCCTAAACAGGGCTTGGTATTCGGATTGGGCGTACGCGCTGAGGGTGTACCTGCAAAAGATCTGGTTGGTGGAAGCTGGGGTTTCCGTCGTCCTGGATACATTATCTCTGCCGAACCTGGTTTGAGCTATCAAGCAGGCAACCTGAGCTTGAACCTGAGCGTACCGGTAGCTTTGTATCGCAACCGCGTTAAAAGTGTATCCGATCTTGCTGATCCAGCCGGGTTGCGCCATGGCGATGCTGCTTTTGCCGATTACCTCGTGAATTTCGGAGCAACGTACCGTTTTGCCAAACACCACCAAATGATGGAACCCAAACCGGTTTTTAAAGACGCAAATTAGTCTTCCTTTTGATGCAGCATTATTTTGTAAATGAATGAATTAATGCTTCATACGCTATATATTTTTAGAGAAAATTCAAGTGAGTTTCATGAACAAGAGCCGGTTTGTACAAATCGGCTCTTGTGTTTTAAGTAAAACACTTCAAGGCAAATCCAATCAACCTGCTGCTGAAACAGGAATCCTGCCGTTCTTTGCAGTTACTCACTCAACTTGAGCTACTGTGAAAAACGCATCATTTGCCGCCGTCTTTTTATTCGGATGTTTGCTTGCCTGTACCTTCTCATGCAACCGTCAACCTGAACGCCAAGCGGAAACCCGGCGTTCATTCCGATACAACCAGCACAATCCGATCACCTCGCTCGACCCTGCCTTTGCCCGCACCCAAAACAACATTTGGGCTGTCGATTGCCTGTTCAACGGCCTGGTTCAGCTCGACGACCACTTGATCGTTCAGCCATGTATCGCGCGCAGTTGGACGATTTCCCCGGATGGACTGACTTACCGTTTCCAATTGCGGAACGATGTTTTTTTTCACAACAGCGAAGTTTTCCCAGACGGCAAGGGGCGTCGCGTGGTTGCTTCTGATGTTACGTACAGCTTTCAACGGCTACTCGACCAGGATTGGCCCAAGCCGGGTTCCTGGATATTTAAGGACCGGATAGCCCAACAAGACGCTTTTACCACGGAAGGGGATAGCGTATTTATCCTGCACCTGGCGCGACCTTTTCAACCCATGCTTCAAATCCTGACGATGCAGTATGCCTCGGTTGTCCCCAGGGAGGCTTGCGAATATTATGGCCGCGATTTTAGGCGGCATCCGGTGGGTACCGGCCCTTTCAGGTTTAAAATCTGGGCGGAAAACCAGGCTCTTGTTTTGCTCAAAAACGAAAACTATTTCGAGCGCGACAGCAACAATATCCGCTTGCCTTATCTCGACGCAGTTAAAACCACCTTTATCACCGAACGCAAAACCGCATTCCTCGAATTCAAAAAAGGAAACCTTGATTACTTTTTCGGGTTGGAAAGTTCGTATATCAATGAACTGCTGACGCCGGAAGGTGTGCTAAAACCGGAATTGTACGAGCGATACCATTTTATCAAAAACCCATACCTCAACTCAGAATATTTGGGGATCCGGATTAACAACCAGGAACCGATGAATCCTTTGCAACAAAAACTGGTGCGTCAGGCACTGAACTGGGGGTTCGACCGCAGTTTGATGCTGCGCGCCCTGAGAAATAACGTAGGAAAGCCGGCCACTTCGGGCTTCTCTCCGCGCGGCCTACCATCATTTGACGACCAAATGGTTAAAGGATACGGATTTGATCCGGAGCGGGCTGCCGCATTGCTCGCTCAGGCCGGATTTCCCCGGGGACGTAACCTGCCGCCGATTACCTTATTGTGCAATGCCGAATACCTCGATTTGTGTACCATGATCGCGCGCCAATGGCAGGATTTAGGTATTCGGATTTCCATTGAAATGACGGAAACGGCACTCTTGCGCGAACGCATGCGCAATGGTCAGGCGTCTTTTTTTCGAGCTTCCTGGATCGCCGATTACCCGGATGCTGAAAGTTTTCTGACCTGTTTTTACGGTAAAAACGGAGCCCCACCTAATTATACCGGATTTCAAAACGACACATTTGATGAAAAGTACGAAGCGGCTTTGCAAGAAACGGACGCTTCCAAACGGTTTGTATTATACCGTGAAATGGAAAAAATACTCATCGAAGAAGCGCCGGTAGTATTTTTGTTTTATGATGAAACCGCACAATTCGCTGATCGCCGACTGACAGGCATGCCCCGAAATGCGATCAATTTGTTGTCGTTGAAAAGGGTGAAAATGCAATGAGATGCCAATTCATGGCTTTAAACCGTAGGTGGGCATGCCCAAGGATTCCGAGGCTGTGTCCCCGTATAAAACATTAAAAATCAACCCAAAATCCTCACTCGAGGCGTGTAATGTGATGAAATCCTGAATTTTTGAAGATTCATTTTTAGTGGTTAAACCTATCTTGTGTCGAACAAATGCTTCTTGATCCAAATGCTCCCCTAGGGTGCGGAGAGAAGGGTGATCTAGGCGCCAAATCGTGCGAAAACAGGCGGCCTTGACGCGCTCAATGATCAAATCTTGTGTATAGGTTTCGCTCGACCAGAAAACGGGGACACAAAACTCTCGACCCAAGAAGCCGCTGAGTTTAAAGCAGGTGTCGTATTCGGTCGAGTGCCGGTTCGTCCAGCCGCCTTTTAAATCGTCGGCGATACAAAGTGACACCTGGAAATTAACGCCCTGACGTATATTAGCTACGCTTGGGTTGAGTTGATGTAAAGCGAGAGTAGCCACAGATTCTCCTCCTGCGTCAATGAGTTCCGCAATTTTGTCCAGTAAATGAGATTTGGCCATCGGATTCCAATAAGCGATGGGCATGACCATGTCGGCGTGGGTGTTGCCTTGTAAAACTTTTAAATAACCGTCTTTAAACCGTTGAAAACCAACAGGCTGTTCATAGATTTCTGACATGATTTGGAGCGTAGGCAGCAAATGGAATACCATGAATGCAATTGTTATGCTTCGCGCTGTTTGGTTTTGAAAAAAGTCTACGGCTAAAGCATTGGTTTTCAGCGCTCTGTATGAAAGGTCGTATTCAAAACCACTCTGCGTTGACTATAGGCTAAAGAACAATCTATCAAATAATTGAGTTCCAACGACAACGAACTGCCTGCCAAAACACCGGGGCGACCGCCTCATTGGCCACAAAGTTACAATGATGCATCCCAAACAGCGAATGTCACACGGATTGCATCCTATGATTAGCAATTATGAGTTCAACACAATCCGCCAACCATGAAGCAATTACTACTGACGATTACCCTGATTTGCAGTGCCCATTTTTCATTTGCCCAGGCGTCCGCCTCGATGCATTGTGCAGCAGATGAAATCATACAAACGCGCCCGGAATTGATGTTGCGGCAAGCTCAGATGGAAACTCTGATGAAGTCGAAAATATCCAAAGGCGCCAACCAGGGGCCATACGTGTTGCCCTTGGTTGTGCACGTTATTCACCAAAATGGAAGTGAAAATATTCCGGACGATCAGGTACTTGCAGCTGTGGAACACCTCAACCAGGCTTTTTCCCAT
>JAEUUR010000069.1 GCA_016787465.1 Saprospiraceae bacterium
GTATCGCGCATGCACAGGCGTTGAGCATCGGTGAAAATGCCCAGGTTTTTCGCTTTTTCCCAACGTGCAATGGTTTCAATGATGCGGTCGATTTCCGGGTTCTTTTCATACGCTTCTTGCCCTAGAACCAGTGCATATCCAGCTCTGTAGCCTGCCGAAACAGACATCATCCATTCGACATCGTCCGCCGGGGTGGACGGGGTAACCAGGAACCAGCCCAGCATGTTGGGCATGTAATTGCGTTCAAAAAACGGTTGCAGCCGAAAACGATGATCCGCCTGGCTTTCTCTGAAACTGGCATACCACGGTTCGCCCCAGTTGATGTAACTGTTGTTGTGCCAGTAAAAATGGTTCATAATGCTGGAACCCGTAAAAACAGGATGATTCACTTGTTTCAAAAACGCATCTACGTATTCATTGGTGCCGTAATCGCCATATCCGGTAGCCAAAGCGCCTTCGTGGCCGTCAAAATCCAGGTGCGACACGCCCGTTTCGTTAAAAAAATCCGCCAGGTTGCGAACCATCTGTTTTTGCATTTCCCATCCCGGGAAGAAGGTCTTATACCCGTGATCGGCAAGTCGCCGCGCTTCCGCGCCCTTGGCATGGGATGCAGCTTTTGAGTCATAAGCGCCGCGCACGCATTGAAGCAAGCGATAAGGTTTGTCTTTGCTAATTTCCTGGTATCGAATGATTTCGTCGTCGATCAAAACGGCATTTAAGGTGGTAGTTAATTCAAAATGCAAGGGATCGTCAATCAAAATTTCCGTGGCGGTTTCATCAAGTGCAGCGGCGAGTGGGCTGGAGCCCAGGTCTTGCAACCCTTTCTTCAAATCCGTCGTCACAAAAGGGTCGTTGGTAGTGATGAAGTTCGTCAACGTATGTACTCCGACAATAATTCCCTGCGCGCGCGCCTTGTCGACACAGGCTTTCAATCCTGCCCGGCCGTTTGGGAATTGGTTTTTGATCAGGTCGAAATGGCCCCAGTTTTCAAAAGGATGTTCGTGGTAAATAGAATAAAAGCCGAGGCGTTTGGCCAGGCCGAGCATCTGGTCGAAGTTTTTTTCATTAAACCCGGTGATCAAATAGGGCCGGTTTCTTCTGGGCGATAAACGGATCCACTGACCGTCGATGGTTTGATGGGGCAAGCCTTCTGCCACACTGATTTTGTCCATTGTCGGCAAGGCGTCACGGGTAGGCACGCCAAAAAGCGCCACGGCGCTGCCTTCCAACATAAAACCGGGAATGGGCGGCACTGAACAACTTTTGCATTGTTGGTAATCAAGCACACGAGCGCCACGAGTGCGTCCGAAGTTAACACAAAAGGCTTGCAACGAAGAGCCAAAAGTCTCCGGAGCGGCCGCAGTTCCTGTAATTCCTGCAAAACTTGGGCTTGAGCCGTCTTCGGTTAAAAATTTACCTCCGACTGTTTTGGCATTCAGCGATTGAAGTCCCAATGCAAAGGTGGCGTTTCGAACTACACCGATCACTTCGCCGATGGTGTCGCCGATGGTCGTATTGAATGGGCCCCAGAAAACAGCATCGATTTGATCACTGTTCCTCGTTCGTATCAGTTCAAACCTCAAATGTGTAGGTTGCTCCGACACTTGTAAAAGAAGTTCAATTCCACCTTCGAAACTCATTCTCAAGGTGTTTTTTTGAGCTTTTACACTCAGCGGCGCCAATTCCTGTTTGTTGATATTTCGAATACGGATCAAGTTGCCGGGGTTCGATGGCACGGCAAAATTGATCCCCGTTTTTGGGTCGGTCAAACGAACCACTTGCGCGCGCGCATCAAGTTCCAGTTCGAGGGTGGACGTGCGAAAGGTTGTTTGTGCAGAGAGTTGTGCAGCTAAAAACAGGACAGGGAACAGGAAATATTTCATAAAAGAGGTAGCGTTGAGGCTGTAAAAGTAAACAGTCTCCTCCACCCTTTTAAACCAACGGCAAATACCTTGCTTTCAATAGCTCAAAATGATGCTTTTGATGGCCCAGGATGGTGAACCCCAGTGCCAGCGCCGACATCTCGGATTCCCAACAAATGCCCGACTGTTGCAGTTGAACCGTATTTAATGTCCTGAAAAAATAGCGTGTGGATTTCCGCAACGCGACCATTTCATCAATGAGCTCATCGATGCTTCTGGCTGAGGCCCCGGCGGTTAGAGCCATTTGGTTTTCGTCGTGCCCGGGCGCTTGTTTGGACACTTCCCTGGCAAAAACCAGGGCACGATAGGTCATAATTCTTTCCCAGTCAATCAGGTGTTGCAGGATATCAGGAACTGTCCATTTGCCGGGCGCATAGGTTTGAAGCCCAAGCGCCCGGTAAGCGGCTCGATCAAAGGTGGCGAGTTCCTGTAGACTGGTTTCAAAAGCCTCATCGAGTTCCACATCATCAATCAGGTTGATGTAGCGATCGAAATATTTGGGCATTGGTTGGATAGACGATCTTTTCATAGCTAAATAGTTCGGTTGAGTGTTACCGGGAGTAACGTTATTTTAAAGATTCAAGCAATTGGTTTTCAAAGGATTCAATGGCCTGCATGGCTTGTGGATGATCCGTAAACCGTTCCTTCAGCATCGGGAAAATCGACTTCGCCCGGGCATCGCCCAAGGTAACCATTAACAAGACATTGTTGAATATATCGTTGGGGTTGTTTTCTTTCAGCGACTTTATAAACCGTTGATAAACAACCTCGTAACCTGCGCCGCTTTGATTTAAGGCGACCAGGGTTTCAGCGGCAGCCAGGCGAAAATCCCAGGTGGAAGTAGCGAGCGTCCAGCGGGCAGCAGCGTTTTCATCTTTCAAGGCTTCCAGTGCGAGGCCTGCGCCGCGCGGGTCGCCCAGTTCGCGCAAGCCGTTGAGTGCGGAAATAAGGCTTTGATTTTTCCAGGAGGGTTTGTCTTTCAGTTTCACCAGGGTTTCGAAAGCGGTTTCCGCTTTGGTTTGGCCCAGCGCAACGGCGGCGGAATTCACCACCCGATCGCTCTCATCGTACAGGTATTGAACAAACAGATCGGCATGTTTCGGGTTTTTGGATTTGCCCAGAAATGCAATGGCAGCTGCACGGTTCCATGATTTTTCGCGCCGAATCAGTTGCAGCAACATGTTTTCCGTTACAGCATCGAGCGTTTGATTACCGACCAGGCCTTGCAGGGTAAGCAACGTTATATACCGGAGCCGCCAATAGGCATTGCTTTCAATCAACTCCCGAAATGCGCTTACGATCACTGGTTTTTCGGTGTCTGCGGTTTTTTCATTGCTGTAAATTCCGGCTAATTGCTGCATGGCCGTCCGGCGCGCCACGATATCCCTTGAATGTTTCAACTGATACAGCCATTGAGCGGTCGTTTTTTCAAATGTCAGCTCCCTGATCCAGGTGTTCTCGACGTCAAAGTTGACCAGTTGTGGCGCCTTGGGGCAATTCCAGGAATAGACATTTTCTGCTTGCGGCTTCAACCAGACCTGTTCAATCCGTCCGTCAATTTCAACCTCAACCTTTCCTTGAAAAAACGCCGTTTGAGGAAAGGGGCTCAATGAATCTGTCTTTTGCAACTGCTTGACCGTCAGCGTCAATTGCTTTTTAGAGGTGTCGTATTGTTGAGAAACATCAAACACGGGATGCCCTGTTTTAAACAGCCACTGGTCAAAAAACCAGGCCATAGGCTCTTTCGCTACCTGTTCCACCACCTGAATAAAATCAGCGGTCGTCACGGTTTTTCCGGCATATTGCGAGGTGTACAACCGTATCGTTTTAAGCCATTTTTCTTCTCCCAGGTGTTTGCGCAAAAGGTGCAACACCAAAGCGCCCCGCAGGGGGTAGTTGTCGAAACACATGGCAGAAGGGTCGTCATAATGTCTGGTTACTATGGGTCTTCGAATGCCTGCCTGCCAATCGGCATGGTAGGTATTGTGTTGAAAGTTGCGGTTCCAAAGCAACATTTCATCATGCCCGTTTTTGTGTTCCGTGTACAAACAATCCATGTAAAGCGCGAAGGAATACTTCAACCAGGCGTCCGACCAGTTGGCTGGAGTAAGCAAATTGCCATACCACTGAGCGGCAAGGTCCTGGGCCTCTACCCCATCCCAGAGGTAAAAAAAATCGGCATGGGTTCCGAAGTCGTCGATCATGTTTTCGGAAATGGTTGAAATGCCAGCGCCGCTTCCCCCACCCCAAGGATACTCCTGCACAAATATTTGATAATAAGCATCGTAGGGATAAGGAACGCCGGTCAGTTCCGAAAAAAAGCGAAACATGTCCGGCAATCGGACAACGCTGGCGCGGGTGGCTTCCAGTTCATCCGGATACCCAAGGCTGTGCAAGCGGATTCCATTGGCTGATTGTTCCGTATCAAGGTATTCGCCGACAACGAGGGTAGTTTGATGGTTGGCATGAGGCTTTTCCATTTTCCAGTGAAATGTTTGAGCGTCGTTGGGAGCGGGTGTAATGGAAAGCAATTTGCCGTTGGAGATCACCTGAAGTGGTTTTTCTACCGTAGCCCGAAGTTCGAAAGTGCGCAAATCAGCGGGGTCGTCCCAACCCGGAAACCAGTATCGGTTGCCATGCGGAGCGCCCATACTCCAAAGTTGGCGCCGCCTTCTTGGTTCGGTAGTAGTGGGCGCAAAAAACCGCAAACCGCGACCAAAACTGCCCCACAGGTTGTTAGGGTCGGTATCGTTGTGGTAATCGCTGTGATACCTGATTTGAAGTTGAATGATTTCACCTGGCATACACGCCTGTTGGAGTGCAATCCGGAGGTTGTCATTCAGATCGGTACTATCACAAGTGAATTGGAGCACTTCGCTAACACCGGGAGGATGGAGTTTTTCGACACGGTGGATCTGCAGGAAACCGGCATCGAGGGTAATTTGGCGGGTGGTCGTAAGCGGACGAAGCGTAATTGTTGCCGTGCCGGACACGCGCTTTTTCGTCCAATCGAATTGAAGGTCGAGTTCGATGTGTTGAATATCAATGGTGCTGTGGCGCGGTAATTTAGCCGAAGGCAAGTTGATGGATTGTTGGGAAAACAGTTCTCCTTGAAACAAAACAGCGGTCAGAATAACGAAAGCAAATTTAAGGAAGCAGAAATATCCGGACAAACGGCGCGTTCCGCTCAAAAATTTAACAGTTGACAAAATTGGAAGAATTTGCATGAAAAACGGAATTTCAGGCAAAGGTCGATGGCAACTAACAGAAGAGCCGGACAGATAACAGACAAATCAGGCCAAAAAATTCCCACCCTACAACCCGCCTCCTACATCCAGCAAAGCGCCTGTCATGTAAGAAGCCTCGTCTGAAAGCAGCCATAGAATCGCAGCTGCAATTTCATCAGGGTAGCCGCCCCGCTGCATGGGAATGCGCGTTTTCACCCGTTCAATCCTACCTGGTTCGCCGGCGCTGGCGTGAATATCAGTGTGAATCAGACCCGGGCGCACAGCATTTACCCTGATTTGGTCGTCCGCCAATTCTTTGGCCAAACCAACAGTCATGGTATCGATAGCGCCCTTGGTGGCAGCATAATCGATGTATTCAAAGGGTGAACCGTATTTGGCAGCAAGCGACGACACATTGACAATGCTTCCGCCTTGGCCGCCATGCTTGACCGACATCCGTTTAATCGCTTCTTTTGCACAGAAAAAACTGCCGAATACGTTGATGGCAAATACCTGTTGCAGTCGTTCTCCGGTCATATCAACGAGCTTCTGTTGGGAAATGATCATTCCTGCATTGTTCACCAAAGCTGAAATGCGCCCCACATTTTGGTCAATCAGGCTGAACATTTCCACCACCTGCCGCTCCTTGGAAATATCTGCCTGAAAAGCGAATGCCCGTCCGCCCTGTTGATGAATCCCGGCTACGACAGCTGATGCTGCTACCTCATCTTTCAGAAAATTGATACAGACAGTATAACCTCTGGCAGCGGCCATCACTGCCGTAGCCGCCCCGATACCCCGACTGGCGCCAGTAATAAGTACAATATTATCCATGAGCCCCCCTCCCCTGCCGACGGCCCCGCCAGCCCCAGAAAAGCACAAGCGAGAGCAACAAACCACCGAGCATCCAGTACCATAAAACCGTCCATTTTTCAGAAACATCTACAACTCCATCTGTTCCGTTAAATGTAAATGCTGCCCAATAATACGGGGCTTTTAGTGCGTCGGAACCGGCAGCGTCCAGTTGGGCTAGTTTGGCTTGCCGCAATGCTTCGGATTTAGGGATGCCGTGTTTCAGGTTTTCATAAAATGCAGAAAAAATCGTGGCGGTGGCCTGATCGTTGACTTGCCATAATCCGGCTACCAGGCTTTGCGCTCCCGCGTATGCAAAGGCGCGCGCAAGGCTCAATACTCCTTCTCCGCCGGAAAACACGCCGACTCCGGTTTCGCAGGCGCTTAGGCACACCAGGGAAGCGCGCAAGCGTTGGGCATACACCTCCTGCATGGGAAAACGGCGGTCAAAAAACTCGATGCCTGGTTCTCCTGCACGTCCCGCATGTGCATGGGTACTCAGGTGAATGGTTTGAAATTGAGCGGCTTGTCGAACAAATGCTGTGGACGTAGCTGAAACTCCTTCGATCCGATCAGCGCCGATGCTTTCCGGCACATCGGCCAGGCTATGCGATAACATGGGAAGGTTGCGCGGTTCAGCAGAAGCAAAAGGCGCAAAATGAACCAGACCGCGGGTATGAAGTTCCAACGGTGGCGCAACAAGCAACTTGGCTGTCCACAGGTAATCGACCGCGCAACGACGCAATAGGTAGGGCGCCGAGCTATAGTCGATGGGCGCTTGCGGCGCCGTTAGCAACACTTCGAAGGGCAGATAGCACAATAGCCCATCGGGGACAATCACCAGTTTGCGGGCTTCTGTCCAAAAGGAAGGCAACAGGGATTCTCCCAGGAAGGTCGCTTCCCTAAAAAAAGACGCAGGGTCGTTTTGTTGTTTGTTCAGGTCGGCTGTCAGGGAAATAAACTCAGAGAGCCTCCGGTCAAATTCGGCATTGCGCATCACATGGTCGTAATACAACTTGCCACGGAATACGCCGAGCAGCAAATAACGGTCGCCGGCGTCGAACCAGGAAAGCAAGGCGGTAGAATCAGGCAAGGCCCCGCTGACGGATGGAAAGTCGGCGCTAACGCCGGCCTCCAGGTATTTGCGGAATTGGGGGTAACGTTTTTGTAAATCAACCAGAAATCCATCATACTTTTTGGTGGGGTTTCTGTCTTGCTTTTTCATATCTGACATCCGGGCGGAATCTTTAGCCAGCTCCGCTTCAGCCAGTGCATGGGTATAGGCGGCCAATTCCAAGCGGAGGTGGCCTTCTTTTTCCAGTATCTCGGCCGGAATGCCGGCTAAGGCCAGGGCGCGTTGTTGTTGTAGCGCGTCGGTGAGCGCCTGGGCTTTGGTTTGTTCGATGAGTGAAAACAAGCGCTCCAGGTAAAGCTGGTCGCCAGTGGCTGTGTAAAGGGAATGAAGATTTAGGACGGCCAATTGGTAATCCTTGTGCAAAGAAGCGGCCTGGGCCAGCTTGTCGGCATCATTGCCGTAGGTTTGTCGCAAGCGGGTAGCGACAGCGAACGCGATATCGAAGCAGTGTGCGGCATTCTTGCGGCGCGCTTCGGCCTCATTGGATTTGGCCGGCATTTTGAGCAGCACCTGCGCTTTACCCAAGGCTGCGCGCAAGGCCTGCGATTCAAGCGGAATGGCTTCCAGGGTCGGGTTTTGGCGAAAATCCGTGTCGTTGAAATTTGGGAAAGACTGGATCAGGGCGGCCTGAAAACATTCCAGCGCGCGAGGCAGTTGTCCGCGTGTTTGGTAAAACACCCCGGCATCCGAGAGCAGATAGGCGATTTCCCTGTTTTTGTTTTTGAAATTGGATTTGGCTTCTGCTAAACCTTGCCGGTAGTACTGCTCGGCTTTGGCTGGGTTTCCTTTTTTTTGAGCGATTTCTGCCAGGATGGTAAAGCTGCGTAGTCGGTTTTCGGCGCCAACTGGAATATTTTTAAACAATTCCATCGCCTGAAGTGTCAAAAATTGAGCAGAATCCAGGTGACCATTCCGGATGTGCAGCGTGGCGCCGGTAATAAAAAGAAAAGCCTGATATTCAGGTTTTTGGTTGGTCAGTTTTGATCCTTGATCAAAGTAGACTTTAGCACGGCTAACACTATCCATGAACAAATAAACTTCAGCCATGCTGTTGTTAATTGACTACTAATGTGCGCCGGATGTATCACTGTGGATAGCCGACTCCAGGAGTGACAAAGCCCGTCGGTTTTCCGAAAATCGCATGTAAATCTGGGCTGCATTTTTATAGGCATAGGCCAGTTCGGAGCCAAGATAGCTGTTGTTCTCATACAGTTCGATGGCCTCGATATATGATGACAAAGCATCGACATAGTTGTTCATCCGACGGTAGTTCACTGCTTGCCACGACCAGAGTTTGGCACAAACCAAAGAATCGCCCATGTCAGCCTCTTCCAGGGTTTCCAGAGCGTTGGCAATTTTGAGTTGAACTGCTTCGAATTTTTTCTGTTTGGTGAGCGCTCCGGCAGACTTAACTACCGCTTCCTGATAAGCTTTCCAGTTTTCTGCATCCTCAAATACGGTGATCATTGTATCCAGCCGGGTCAATGCTGAATCAATGTGTTGATGCGCAATCAGCGTATCGATCTGGTTGAATTTAGCCTTTAAAAGTGCTTCGGCGAGCGGAAGTGTTTTGGCCTGTTGCGTTTGGGTACGCACCACAGGCCAAAACAAAAAAGCAAAAAACAGGATTGGGAATAACAGGCGTCTCATGCAGGCTTCATTGCTGATTCGCCTGCAATGTTATCTATTTTTTCGCAAAAACCTCCAAATTAATCCCAAACCCAGCCCGATGGCGGCAGCAAGCGCCCATTGGGACAAGGAGATTTGTTCCCACCAGCGCTTTTTACAGAGCGGCATGGTTATCGAATAAACGACTTCTTTGGTGCAGCCTGTTTTTTTATCTGTCAAACCGAAGTGGTATTGAAATACATCGTTGGAAACTTGCATGGCAAAGGTATCTCCCGTGACGGTGCACCGATGCCATTGCAAATCAGCGCCGGTGCTGGTAGTGCCTGTGGCTGTGGCTGTCAAATAACCTGAAATAGTCCTGGCGCAGGGATTCACCACCAGGTTCGAGGCATCGATTTGAATACCCAGCGTACAGGGATCAGGGTATTTCAAATGGATAATCTGACGTTTACAGGGGGCACTGGAGGAAACAACCAGGGTATAATCCAATTGTTTGGGATTAATACAATACGGATTGGGCGTAAACGGGTCGTGAACGGCCGTGGAAGGATACCACTTGCATTTAACTGAAGTACTGTTCAGATTGAATCCCAGGCTGGAGAGCCATGTTTGGGCATCAGCGGGCAGCATTTCCTGATCACCCTCTAGTGGCGTCGCTATAACAAAGGTAGAATCAGGCAACGTCACGCAGGTTGTATCGCAAGAACTGCAATTGAATTTAACCAGCGAGGTATTGGTTTGTACGGGTACGTTGCAATCGAAATATATGCTGGCCTTATTGACCAGGGCGTTGCAGGGGAACTGGGTTCGCATGGGTTTTAATTGGTACCTTACCGTGAACTGGTCTTTGGTATCCTCCTCCGTGAAAGATACTCCATATCCAGTTTCGTGCAGCCCCCTTAAACCGTCGCCGGAATATTGAATTGTAAATTGCATCTCTCTGCCATTTCCTACCATGGACGGAGGGTATGGCGTAGAGTGCGACATCACGACAGGTTTGATGGATGCGTTAATCAAGGTATCAAGTTCATCCTTTACCACCACCGTGTTGGTTGGACCATTACCGTCATTTTGAAAAGCAATGGTGTAATCAACGTAACCTTGATCGAGGCAAATGGATTGAGAAAGAGGATACTTTTGATTGGGATCGTGGCCGTCCACAAGTACCTGGTCGCTCAGCGCATCGGTTCCTGCCAATCCGCCGATTTTAACTTCAACCATCGGTGGCACATAGGCCGGCACCATATTCACAGGAACGAGGTTGGTCGTGCAACGTATATAAATCTGCTTCTGCTCTCCACTTTGCATTAATCCGGCCACATTGTCTAAAGTTATTCTCGACGTTATAGGAGAAAGCACGGTTGGAACCGGCAACGTAGCTGAAGTATTTTTACCTCCGCCATTGGGGTTATACACCTCCACGTCTATTGGTTGAATTGCTCTGGAATCGTAGGTAAAATAAAAGGGACTTGGCATTTCACCATTTGAATTTGGATTTGAAGTCGTATTCTTGCAGGTAACAATAAACGTGATCATATCGCCAGGCTTGGGCGCCCTGTTGCACTCCAATTTGACTATTTGATTGCTCGCCATGGGAGTCAAACGGCTTGTCCATGGCTGTGAAATCGTCGTATTATTCACCGGTATCGTAGCCGTACGCCCAGGATTGGTACTTCCATCATCATAGGTAGGCGTCAACTCGGCATATACATTATAGGTGCGGCTATCGCCAAAAACAAAGGATGTTTTCTCAAATTGCGCTTTTGTACCCATCCAATGGGTGCCGTCATCGAAATTGACGAACACCTTCCAATTATCGAAATCGTGAGGGGTATTGGGGTCATTCGGGGTAGGAATCGGGAGTGTAGTGGGATCAAAACTGAATTTGTATTGACCGCCTCCCTGGTCCGTTTTTAGCAATACAGGTCCGTCTATAGTAGGCCAGCCAAATCCTACGAGAACGCCTAAAAAAAGTAAACAGGTGATCAGTGTCAGGGTAAAATGCTTCAGGTTTTTCATTTTTCGATATCGTTTAAATGAGGAATAATCAGATCTCTATCGAACTGCGTTGCAATACCTTACCTCCCCCACCCGCATTTATTTTAGCCCCAACCGCTCTATCCGATTTCCAATCGTCACGGCTTTCATCTCCGCTTCCAGGGCTTTAAACTCCGCTTTCAGCACTTTTTTGACAAACGCACCTTCCCGCAACAGGTGAATTTCATCGCAGGTATC
>JAEUUR010000073.1 GCA_016787465.1 Saprospiraceae bacterium
AAAACGGGTTTTTCCAAGCAAATGGAATACAAATCGTCGCCCGATGAAGTGACCATTTGCGACCAGAGTGGTTGATTTTTTTCTGACGACATGAGAGTTGTTCGATTGGTTCGATTGATCCGATTGGTTCGATTGATTGAAATCGTGTTGGTTAGAAACACTTTGTGGTTACAAAAGTTTACCTAAGCACCCTTCAAAAGAGCCCTTGAAAAACGAATGATGGATTCAGCCAATGAATTCTCTAATCGGATCAATCGAAACAATCGGATCAATCGAAACAATCGGATCAATCGAAACAATTAAATCAGTTTCATGGCATCCAGCGAATCCACTACTTCTTTTACGGCAGCAGCAGATTGGTGCAGGAGCTCAAGTTCATCTTTTTTCAAGCGTAACTTAACGATCTCCTGGATACCTTTTTTTCCGAGTTTAACCGGAGCGCCGACGAAAATATCTTTAAGTTTGTATTGGCCGTTCAAACGTACGCAGCAAGGATAGATCCTTTTTTCATCCTTAATAATTGAAATTGCCATTTGTGCTGCTGCAGCGCCTGGAGCATACCAGGCAGAAGTGCCCATCAGATTAACCAATTCACCGCCACCCACTTTGGTGCGTTCAATGATGGCATCCAGCTGGTCTTTTTTGATCATTTCAGTGACCGGAATACCGCTTACGGTGGTATAACGAGGCAGTGGCACCATGGTATCGCCATGTCCTCCCATCAACATTGCCTGAATATCTTTTGGAGACACATCCAGGGCTTCAGCCAAAAATGCGCGATAGCGGGCAGTATCCAAAACGCCGGCCATACCGATTACGCGTTTATCGGACAAGCCGGAGGCTTTCCAAGCGGCGTAGGTCATCACGTCTAACGGATTCGATACGACGATGATAATTGGGTTTTTGGTATATTTTAAGATGTTCTGTGTAACGGAAACTACGATTTTGGCATTGGTAGAAATCAGGTCATCGCGGCTCATACCGGGTTTGCGAGGAATACCGGCTGTGATAATGACAATGTCGGAACCTGCGGTGAGGGCATAATCATCGCCGCCTTTTACACGGGTTGAGTAGCCGTCGACAGGGGCTTGCTGCCACATGTCCAGGGCTTTCCCTTTTGCCATATTTCCCTGGATATCAATGAGAACTACTTCATTCACTAAGTCTTCATGTGCCAAAACATTAGCACAGGTTGCGCCTACGTTTCCGGCGCCTACTACGGTTATTTTGCTCATCTGCTTAAGGCATTAATCCCCAAAAGGGGGTTGATTTGAATAATGGTGATAAGTTGCCGCAAAATTAGAGCAAAATCTGGAAGGCGTATAAGAAGTTCCTGTCAAAAGGATGGTATTTGTATTGTATCTACACTAACAGAATAACCTGAAAAATTTCCGAGCCCGCCCACCATGTTATTGAACACCGCGTCGGGGTCGCTCAATGGCTGATTTCCGCCTTGCCTCGACAACGACAAATGATATCGATAAAATGCCTCCGACAAAGTACGCCAGGTGATATATAACTTCGTAGGGCGCTCTGATTCCGGATCAAAAGGAATCCGGGCTGTCAAATACAAGGTTCTTCGGTCATCAGCCCAATAATTTTGGTTGATTAGAACAACCGGTTCCGGAATGTTATGAAGCAGGGAAATCGTACGACCGTCGGCCAGGAAATTGGTTGGTTGTTGTTCTTTTGTATACCAGTATTCCGGCGGATTAAACGATTCGTAGACATCGGTATCGTGGTTGAGAAAAAAGGCAAAAAAGCGTTCCTCTGCAGGCAGTTCCGACAGCCGCAACTCCAGCGGCAATCGCAATTCCTTATTGCCATCCGGCATATTTTCCACCACCATTTCAGAGGCATTGATGTGAATGGGTTCCAGGCGGCGGTGTATTGGAATTTTGCTGCTACCTTCAGCTACCGGATATCCAGGAACCCTTACGAAGAAGGTATATTCAACACCGGTTTGAGCTAATTTAGCCAAATGGCTTTTCCAGTAATAGTCATTTCCATCTCCTTTTTCACGGTAAAGCAAATCATAAATTTGGCCGTCTATGGAAATGGCTGCGTCCAGTTCTTCGGGAAATTCAGGATCCGTTCCGTCGTTTACTGGTTGGCTGAGCGATATATGAGCTCTGAAATGTTGGCCATCCGTGAAATGGCAAATTGCTACCACCTTAGGTTCTTCTTCTGGCAAATCAATTACCACCTCACGCGCACAGCGCAACATGAGCAAGCCCATTAAACACAGTAAAAATTTGGTCACTCGCATTCGTGAAATTAAAACTTCAACTCATACCTGAACACCGGTAAAACAGGGAGCAAAGTAAACTGAATTGCCTTACCTTTTATACTGCTTCCCGCATCAACATATAAATAAAACGGATTTAACCGGTTATACGTGTTGTAAGCACCCAATTGAATGACATGTTTTAGCCTGCCGGTTGAAAATCCGCCGTTGAGCGCTACATCAAGCCTGTGGTAGTTTGGCAATCGATATCCGTTTACTTCTGTATAAAAAAACACATCGCGTTCAACCTCACCCTCTACGGATTCGTGCCTGAATTTCACCCCTGTCAGGGTAATCGGGTTGCCCGAAGCAAATCCCCAAACTACATCCAAATCAAGCCATGAAAAAATACGCTGCCGGATACTCACTTTAAAATCATGCGTTCGGTCGAACCGAAATGGGAAAGCCCTGCCTGAATTCAAATCGGGGAACAACCGGGTGCTCTTTGACAAGGTATACGAAACGAAGCCCTGGGTTTTACCCTGGGTCTTTTCTAACAAAAATTCTACCCCCATACTTTCCCCGGAGCCTGAAGAAATCCGATCCTCCCAACCGCTGGCATCCACTGCCCCACCGGTAAGCAAGGCGTCGCCCGACGAATTGAAAGTGAGTACCCTGTCAAATTTTTTAACATAAGCTTCTACTTGCCAATTCCATTTTTTTGACTCTCTGCCGAACCCTGTTGAAAATTGCCGAACCCTTTCCGGAGGCACTTTTCGGGTGCTTGGCACCCACAATTCAAAAGGCAAACTGATGTTAAATGCGCCAATTTGATGCAAATATTGAGCAGTTTGGTGATATCCTGCCCATTGACTCCATCCTCTGCGACCAAGATGTTTAACCCTCAAGCGCGGTTGGAGCAACCGATAATTGGCATTTTTTACCTGAAAAACAGAGGCATGTAAACCTGCCTCAATGTGCAATTTATCAATCGGCTCCCACTGCGCATCAAAATACGCCTCTGCTTCATCGGCATTCAATTTCTCATTGTTAAGCAAAATACTGGCAAGCGAATCTACATTACTTTGCGTTTGGCCCGGCTGCAAAAAGTTAGCAGAAAGCGCGCCCGGTTGAAAATTATGGCTGGTATATGCAACTCCCCAACGCAAAGTAAGTGGATCGGAAATAAAAAAACTGAAGTCGGTTTTCCACGACCAGTCCTGGATCAAGGTTTGGTACAACTGTCCATAATTTGCCAGACGGAATGTTTTGCCATCAGGGTAAAGGATGTCAGATAAAAAACCCAAGCGACTCTGGTAAAAAAATCGACTGTATCGAACGGTGGTATTGGTAAATAAATTTTCCCTCAATAAATGGTTCCAGCGCAATGCCGCAATAGAATTCCCCCAATCGGTTGCCAAAGTCGATTGATCAGTGATATATCCTTTGGGGTCGTCGTACGAATTGCCAAAATTGTTTTTAAACAGATCGCCACCCCGGTAATAACTAAAATACAACCTGTCTTTATCGCTTAGCAAATAGTTCAGCTTCACATTGGTATCGAAAAAACGGTATTTGATCCGGTCGCCGGAAAAGGTCAGTAAATTTCCCCGGTTACTGAAAAACCTAACCCAAGGTTCGAAATAAGTGGCTCTGGCGCCAACCAAAAAGGATGCTTTACCCTTCACAATCGGCCCTTCAACAACCCCCGACGATGCAAACAAACCCGCACTCACCTGCGCCTTATAATCGTGTAAACTTCCATCACGCATGCGTACATCGATTACGGATGACGTACGACCGCTGTATCGTGCCGGGAAATCGCCTTTCCAAAGCCTGACACTGCTCACGGTAGCAGGATTATAGATTGAAAACAGTCCCAAAG
>JAEUUR010000079.1 GCA_016787465.1 Saprospiraceae bacterium
CGAAGAAAAACAGCGGCAGAAAATATCGGGTAAACTGAATCAAGATAAAAACTTTTTGTTTTTTTACGTTGTACTTTTTGTTTTAAATTGTATTTTTGCCTCAAATTCATGTCAGTGGGATACGACGAATTTGGTTTTGAAGAACATTGGGGGGAACCTTTTGAGGCTCCTGTTCCGGACGAGGCGCCTTCGGTGGAGCCCCATACACCCATGCGTTTCCATTTTCCAGCGGCGGGTTCCAGTTATATGGGGGGTGTGAGTGACGGGAACATGTACCAAAGCACTTTTGCCGGTTCTTCACTAGCGCATACTTACTCCATGATTCGTGAATTTTTGAAAGAAGAAGGTTACAGCGATATTCCGCTACCTGAAACCGCAGAAGAACTCAGATTGTTCAAAAAATCAAGATATCCTCAGCTGCAATTATTTGATGAACGCGGGTATATACACAACCCGATCAAGATTCTATTCCCTCAACCTGTTAAACAACGATTTTCCTTGCTCCTGGTAATCTTTAACGAACAGGCTGAAAAACACCTGCTTCGTTTTCATGGACTTTTAACTTCCTGAATTCAAGGCTGTAAATCGACAAAAGTCTTCAGCCAGAAGCATGGTTTTTCCTGTAAAATGTTTGGATGGCTGAAGCTGTCTGGCCAAAGCCTTGCTGATTTCCGGGTCTTTTTCCAAAAACGTCATCCAGGTGTTTAACGCTTTGAAATACCGGGGTAGATCGTGTTGCAGTGGAATATCTCTTGCGCCAAACACAGTCATGGTTTTTTGGAAAGCTTCGAAATCGTATGGCGCATAGCTTTCCGGATACCTGAATGCCAAATAGAGGCTGATCATCCGGTAGTCTTCATGATAGTGGTTGTTATCGACACTGGTAGCCTTGGACTTTTTATAATCGCGAAGTACTGTATCACAACCAAAAAGAAAACGTCCGATCCTGCCGTCTATTGATTTGGTTTCATTAAACAGATCATCAAACATCAGCCTTACGGTCATCGGATCAAATTTCCACAAGAGGCTCATCATTCGTTTGGGTTCCCAGTTTTCCGTTTGCCACAACCTTCTGTTTTCTGTGTTAAAAAAGCAGGATTCAAACATGTCGGCAGGGTTTGCCACATCGAGGTTCCAATGATTTTGAAAATGTTGTACCGATTCCCACTTATACAGTTCGGGGTGGTGTCGGACGGTGATCAACCACGTTTTATAGGCAGCAATAGCAGCCTGGATTTTATTTAGTAACAAGGTGGCAGGTATTAATTTGATTGATTCAATCGTTTGTCCATAATCGCAAACCAGAGCGGCGGCATAAGGCACAGCAATACACTGGTTGGATACCCAAAAGGCAGCTGCGGACTTTCATCCATATGCCTGAGCACCTGATATTTACGCGTGCTTTTGTAATGATGGTCGCTATGTCGTGTAAGTTCGTACAAAAGGATTCGTCCGATTTCATGATCACTGTTCCAGGAATGTGCGGGCGAAACCGGTTCAAAATGACCGGAAGCCAGTTTTTTTCTTCTCAGTCCGTAATGCTCTAGATAGTTCACCGTTTCGAGGAGTAAAAATCCGATGGTGGCAATAGCTATGGCGCCCACCAGACCATTCCAATCGAACAAGACCCAAATGGAGAACAACCAGCTTAATTGAAAGACAGTAAAACGAATCATTTGATTTTGCAAGCCCCATACCCTTTGTCCCTTTTTTTGAAGTCGTTCTTTTTCGAGTTTCCAGGCACTGAGCCATCCTCCAATGACCGACTTGAACCAAAATGCAAACACCACTTCACCTTTTTTGGCGGAGGCCGGGTCGAGGTCGGTTGCGACGTTTTTGTGATGACCAAAGTTATGTTCCACAAAGAAATGTTGATAAAGCGCTGGCAACAGCATTAATTTGGCCAAATGTTGCTCTCCTGAATGACTGCGATGGCCCAATTCATGGGCTACGTTGATCCCATTGGCTCCCACTACAATTCCCGTACTCAAGGTCAAGCCGATCCATTCCATCAGGGAGACATCTGCCCGTGTAACCACCCACAAATACCCTCCTACCAGTAAAAACAGGATAGGCGCATTGAGGTACAACATCCAGTCGAAAAACGCGGCATGCGCTCTTGATTGTTCCACTTCCGGTGGGAAATTATAAGTAGATCGCGGTGAAACCAATTCCAAAAAAGGAATCAGGCCAAACACCAGGGCGACCGTTGTCCAGGAAAAAAGTCCTTTTTCGATCAGCGAAAAAGCTGCCGACAACGGAACAAGGTATGCCAACAAATATTTCAAATCGCGGGTTTGCATCAGGCAATGTTGTTCAATCAAACAATGGCCGCTAAGATAATCAACCCAATATGTTTCGGAGTATCAACATCACCTAAAGAAATCAATATGAGGATATTAGAACTTGAATTCCACCAAAATTGGTGGTTGGAGAGGTCTGGCAATCCCATCGAAAAAATTGTTAATCAAAAAATATTTTCTGTTTTTCAATAAATTTATTTTGAATTTCGAAAAACACCCATTACATTTGCCTCATCTATTCATCAACACAAAAACATATCATGAAAGAACGCACGAATTTCTCCCTTGAAAAAGGGCTCCAGTATTTGTTTTGGGCATTTGCAGGTTTCATGCTTATTCTGACCCTGTTGGACATGTCTGTTTACCTTGGAATAGGCTCTGGCAAACAAGCGCTTCTACGTGGCTGGGTTTCTTATCAAAAGCACATTCCTGGGACGGAAGCATTTGAATTTTCAAGCGGGGATATTAAAATGTTTACGATGGAGCAATCAAATCTTGCTATGGTCAACTTCGATCACTTTGGATCACTGTTGAACGGATGGCCACTTGCAGCTACTTTGTCTTTATTGTTGCACTACATTTGTATCATCCTGATTTTTCATCAATTGGCGCGCATTTTTCAAAGCCTTTCCCGAGGTCAGGTATTTCGCATCAACAACAATGGTCGAATTCGCTGGATGGCATTTACCGTATTTGCCGTTCCGTTGTTCAAATTTTTCCACTCACTTTTTCTGGCCAATTATCTGCAAACCCTAGGCGGCGCATTTATAGAAACACACCCCTCTTACCGTTTTGAAAACGTATTTTTTGGTGCATTAGGAGCCGCCATTATTTTGTCGTTGGCTAAAGCTTTTCAACTCGGATTTCAACTTCAACAAGAACAAGATTTAACCATTTAAGCCATGCCAATTATCACAAACCTGGATGTAATGATGGCTAAACGGAAAATGTCGCTGAATGAATTGGCATCCAAAGTCGACATTACCCTGGCCAATTTATCCATACTCAAAACCGGAAAAGCCAAAGCCATTCGCTTTAGCACCCTCGAAGCAATTTGCCAGGCGCTGGATTGCCAGCCCGGCGATATCCTGGAGTTCGCTCCCGATCATACACCCAACGAAAATACCTAACAGGATTCTTTCCCATTACAAATCACAAAACTTACTTACATCATGAGATATGCAATCATTTTCGCACAGATTTTCCTCACCGGAAGTGTATAAGCAGGTCAAAACATGAACCTGTTCGGGAAAAAAGAAGTGCCTGATCGGGAAACTCCGCTCGATCAGGCACTTGAAACAGCTATGAGGTAGCTGATGAACTAATTTCCCCACAACAGGCCGACTCTTGCCACCACCAGTTTATTGGTGAGGATCAGATCGCCGGCTTCAAGTAAAACGAAATATACACCCGGCTCCAACCCTTGTACGGCTACATGAACGGCATCCTGACCTTCGGTCACCGGGATTTCCACTTTGGGCAGCCCGGCTACATCAAACAGCCTTAAACGCCCATCGGCCGGAGCAGGTGTTTGCCAGTTGCAGAATGCAGAAAACACGGCTGGATTAGGACGCACAATCAAAGCATCCTGAACGGAAAGGCCATCACCCGGCAGGAAAAACACCACTTGTGTTCCGGCCGTGTTTGTGCGGATCGGTGGGTTAAAGTCGAAGTAGATATCGCAAAAATTCCGAACAAACGAACCCAGCGGCAAGTTGTGTTTAGGCATTACACTAAAACGTACAAAGCCGTGACTTTCAGGTTCGTTACTGGTAGAATCCGGCAACTGAATATTGTTGAAGAAAAACTCAACTACACCATTACCGGAAATAGCCCAGGTGCATGGATGGCTGGATGCAATAAACCTGAATGTGCCAGGGTTGACAGTGCTGCCCAACGAATCAACGATACGAACGAATTCTGCCGGGAAAGTTCCTGTATTCTGGAACCGGATGGTGTATTCAAATGGTGTTCCATTTGCAAGCATACCAGGGGTCACATAGGCCGGTTCTACAAGTTTGTCATTCGGATCATAGGAACCCACCACCAATGCAGTTTGTGACTGGAAATTATTGGCGATGTTCGTATCCTCATCAATCGGAGTAACTGAAGCCTGGTAGGTATAGGTTGTGCCGAGCGGGGTACCAACAGGGATTTTGACCTTGATGATCAGGTTTTTTATTTGCCCGGGCGCCATATTTCCCACTACCCAGGTGATCGTGTTGCCATTCACCGAAATATCAGCATTAGAAGGCGTGATACTGATCAAATCCAGTTGATCCAAAGGAATAGTAATGGTTACTTCCACATTGGGAGCAATGCCTACACCGGCATTGTGACAATTTAGGTTAATCGCCGACGTAAACCCTGGACGGAAGAAGGGTAACCCAAGATTAACCGAAAGATCGTATTGATTTGGAACCGGCGACAAGCCAAAATCGTATCCTCCATAAACTCCCAAAAGTTTTGTTCTGAAGGCCGGCGTTACTGTTAAACCGGGTGCAGGAGGATTTACCCGAACGGTATCTCCAGTCGGCAAATCATCAAAGAGATAATGTCCCCCTGCTCCTGAATTGGTAAAAAGTCCGGAAGAGCTTTGAACCACTGCTCCATTCAAATAAGGCTGCTCACCTTGATCAAACACGCCATCTGCATCGGCATCCCAAAACACGATACCGCTTGTGTGCCCTTCATGTGCAGGCAAAATGGTAATTTTCTGTTTCACCGTACTGTCGCATCCTGCCTCAGAAGTCATTGTTACGGTTGGGTTATAAACGCCCGGGGTACTCAAGAAAATACCATTAAACTCATAGGGAGTCTGATCGAATGGTATAATGACCGGAGGCAAAATCGTGGGTGGAATCGGCTGGTTGGCTACGGCTAAACATTTCATCGACCCTTCCCCTATGCAGCTGCTTCCTACCGCTACACAAACTTGTCCGCCTATGTTTCCGAATTCAACAGTAATTGTTTCGCCATTCGATGGATCAAGGAAGACATTATTAGCTAATCCATTGATTTTGGCATCCGGAGGCACTACCCAATGATAATAACCGGCGTTGGGAACTACAGGCACCGAATAGGTGGCAACCATACCAGGACAAACCGCGGTGGGGCCTGTCGGTGTGGCCACAATACCCGGCACAGGCGGTGATGCTTGGCCATCGGTTACATCAATGGTATAGTCACATATGTCCCCAACAAAGCCGTCGATCATCAGGTAATACGTTGCTCCCGGCGTAAAATCATCATATCCAATAAATATCGGAATTTCGGCCAATCCTCCCCCGCCAGCATTACAAGCCAAGGAATTCGGATCGTCGCAGGAAGAAAAAATGGCTGCCTGCAAACCATCTCCGTTCATGCAGTTGTGGTTTTCGATTGTAAAATAAATGACAGAGGTTCCCGCTACAAATGCATGCCAGACAGGGTTATGCATGCTGATTAGTCCACAAACTGTATTACCCCCAGAGTACACATCATTGATGCCACTATAACCATCGATGTTACAATACAAGCAGGTCAAATCGCATTGGGATGCGCCTGGCGGAGGTGGCATTGGGCAAGGTGGCGTAATATTCTGTGCATAACTGTCAGAAATACAAACAAGGGCGACAAATAAAGCCTGTAGCGTTTTCATAAGTTTTTGTTGTGTATGTGTTGGTTTAGAATCCGATATTAATTACCTATGAATCGGTAACTAAACAAATGATACACCTTCCTACCAAAACGCTTCCTTACCTATTCTAATTTCCTATAATTCCTGCATGCACTACAATTACGGTGTTGGATAAAATCAAATTACCCGCCTGCAACACTACATGATACAAACCGGAAGGTACCGTTTGAACATCAACGTGCATCGCCTCTACTCCCGCGCTCACAGGCACATCCACGCGAACTACCCCTAGCAGGTCAATAAAGCGCAGCCTTCCGTCAGCAGGAGCAGGCGTTTGCCAGTTACAGTACACCGCGAATGCGGCAGGGTTTGGGGATACCATGAGCGCATCGCCAAATGATAAACCTCCACCAGGGAGCACAAACCCAATTTGGGTCGTGGCTGTATTGGTCACTAACGGAGTGTGGTTATCAAATATCAATTCACAATCGTTGGGAATGATATCGCCATAGTTTAGGTCACGAATCGTTTGAACGGTGAATCGGATGAAGCCATGGCTTGCCGCTTCGTTTGCTGCAACAGTCGGCAGATTGATTGGGTCGAAATAAAATTCCACTATACCGGCGCCTTTAATTTTCCAGGCGCAAGGATGGCTGGCAACTACTAATCGAAACGAGGAAGGATCTATTTCAACATCCAGTGTATCGACGATTTTTATCACGCCCAAGGTGGTTGTTCCCATGTTCCTGAAACGAATCGTATATTCCAAGGGCTGTCCGGAATTGATGAGTGTGGGTGTGGTAATTACCGGGTTCGCCA
>JAEUUR010000089.1 GCA_016787465.1 Saprospiraceae bacterium
CTGGCTTTGAGCAACATACTCCAGAGAATCAGGTTGTATATTGATAGCGAGGCGCCCTAACAAATTGGGGTCAGGCGCTCCGGCGGTGATGACATGATAATCGATGTAAGGCAGTGCCTCTTTACATTTGCAAAGCGGGCCCAACAAGCCGCAACCTTCGACCAGCAAAAGGGCAAAATAAGCGGTAGTCAATACGAGGAGTTTTTGCTGTCGGGAATTCATGTATATATTTAATATTTAGTTCATTAGCAAGACGTTCGGAAACAAAAAATAGTTGGTTCATGGAAATGATAAAAAAAAAATCCGGGGTGCAGAAGTTGATTCTACGCCCCGGATTGAGTCTTATTTAGGTTGAACCTTTTAGCCTCAGTTCAAATTCAAATGTTTGATCGAGTAGTAGCAAATCGTGCCGAAGCCAAATGCCAGCATGGAGTGGAACAGTACGAAAGCCGTGTTATCCGTCACCAAACCAACGATCACGGCAGCCAAAAACACCAGCGACATAACGCCTTCGGCGATGGTTACCCAGGAGATTTTTTTAGCAAGGTAGCTAGCCTTTTTGAAGGATTGCTTTTGTTGGTTGATACCGAATTTAGGCGTGCGTACGAAAGGAGATGCTTTGCCCCTGTATCCTTCAATTACAGCAATAGCGTTGTACAGCGACAAGCCCATGGAAATCGGCATAAACGACAGGAACAAACCCCAAAACCGCAACTTTTCCCAGAAGGTAGCCGGCATGGAACGGTTGAGTTCAGCGGTTACGTTGGCTGTGTAGGAAATACCGGCGATCGAGAACAAGCCCAGCACGGAGAACGAAAGGAAGTGGGTGGAAATACCCAGCTCACTAAATGCAAACGCCAGCGGAATACTGCTCACGGCTGCGATAAACACCCAAAGGAATACGCCGTATGCCAGGAGTTGGCTGGTAGCGTGCAGTTTTTGCACCATGTTGAGGCGGTTGCCGCTTTCTTTCCAGATCAGGTGCAATAGTTTTTTTGCATTCTGCGCGCCGCCTTTGTTCCAACGGAATTGTTGTCCTTTCAATGCATTCATTTCAACAGGCAATTCAGCCGGGCTGCCGAGTTTTTCCAGGTACTGGATTTTGTAACCCAGAATTTGGGCGCGGAAACTCAGGTCAAGGTCTTCCGTAAGGGTATCGCTTTGCCAGCCGCCGGCCTCATTGATTACTTTTTTACGCCATAAGCCGGCCGTGCCATTGAACTGCAACAGGAGGTTGCCGTAGGAACGGCCTGCCTGTTCGACAGTGAAGTGTACATTTAATTGCAGCGCCTGCATTTTGGTCAGCATGCTGTAATCGGCGTTGATATGCTCCCAGCGCGTTTGAACGATACCCACCTTTTCGTTTTCGAAATAAGGCATGGTGGTACGCAGGAAGTCGGGGCGCGGGGTGAAATCGGCGTCGAAGATCGCGATGAATTCGCCATTGGCGCGCGGCATGGCCTCCTGCAAAGCGCCGGCTTTGTAGCCCTGGCGGTTTACGCGGTGGATGTGTTCGATGTTGAATCCTTCCGCTTTGAGTGCCTCCACTTTTTTCGCAACGATATTTACCGTTTCATCGGTAGAATCGTCGAGTACATGAATTTCGAATTTGTCTTTCGGATATTCCTGTGCAGCCACATAATCAATAATACGTTCAGCCACGTACATTTCATTGTACATAGGCAACTGTACGGTTACGAACGGCACATTTTCGTCGTTCATGCCATACTGCCGGTATTTGATATCCGGATTCTCCTTATGGTACTTTTTGTACAGGTATAGCAGGTGAAATTGCAATAATGCGTAGATGGTAACTGCGCTCATGCAAAGAAAATATACCAGGAGCATGAGGTAGCCGAAATCGACATATGCCTGATACTCAAATGCTTCAAAAAGAGAACGAATGCCGAACATAAGAAATGGACTGTGTTTTTAATTGGTTCGATTGACTCGAATGATTCAATTGGTTCGATTGAGCTTATATTTTTCTTTCAAAATCGTGCCGATGATCTTTATTCCTGCCAAAATGGCGCCTTTTACTGTACCAGAAACCTTGCTTTTGCCTAGTTTTCTTTTCCGATACCGGACGGGTACTTCCGCGTAGGTCAATCCGTGTTTCGCTGCTTTTACCTGCATTTCAACCGTCCATCCATAATTCCGGTCTGCCATCTGCAACTCAAGTAATTTCTGCCACTTTATTGCCCTGAAAGGTCCCAAATCGCTGAATGTATATCCAAAAAACCATTTGATTAACAGTGGCGCCAGCCAGTTTCCAAATCTTTGCGGAAGGGTCATTGCGCCCGGCTCCATATTTCCCAACAACCTCGAACCGATCACCAGGTCTTTGTTTTGTTCAATAACTGGCTTGATTATCAAAGGCAATTCTTCCGGAAAATCTGAATGATCGCCATCCAGGAATACCACAATATCAGGTTGTTGTTCTTTCGTCAGGGATTTCAGGTAGTTAATTCCAGCCAGGCAAGCATTCCCATAACCGCGTTCAGGTTGCCAAACTACTTCTGCTCCTGCTGCTTTAGCCAATTCCGAAGTACGGTCCGTCGATCCATTATCACACACAATGATCTTGTAAATCAACTCTTTAGGCAAATCCTCTATCACACGTACCACCGGCCCTTCTTCATTCCAGGCCGGTATTAAAACGACAATTTTCAAAGACTCCATGAAATGCGATGCAAAATTACGTTACGCAGTTAAGAAAAAGTTAAAAATCTGATTGTTTCCTACGTTAAAGTTTTGCAAACGACAAAACACGGGAATCGAGCCTGCGAAAGTAAATAATTTTAACAGCCGCCTCATTCGCCTCATTTCTTTTTTTTGAATCGCCGGAATTGATCAAATTTCAAAATTTTATTCTTCAACAGTTTTGACGTTCAATGTGTCAAATCGATACAATGTCCAGCCGTTTTTTAGGTGTTTGTTTTCATCAGCAATCTCCTCCAGCCGACACGAAGTATGCATATCAGCCCAATTCAGCATAGGGTTTTTTCCGGCCCATTGAGCCTTCAAAAGGGCTTCATTAAACAACACAAAACTTCCGGGAGGAAATTGTTGATAGCGTTCTATCCACATGTTTCTCCATTCCAGTTCGGGCAGGTACGTGCGCATCGCCACATCCATATCAAAACCATAAACCACCGAACCACTCGGAACATGACGCCGGACATGCTCTGCAATCGCTTTTTCCAGGTGATTCCGTTGGATTACCGGCATTACCGTTCTGACCGAAAAAAACAATTGTACCAGGCAAGTAACGCCAATGATGCTCCAGGTCAGCCTTTTAAAAAAATACAATCCGTAACAATACATCCGATCCCAGGACGGAAAAAACAAAAGAAGCAACAACGCGTAAACCGGAAGCAAATAACGCAGGTTTTGATGCGGCAACCCACCAATCAACAACAAATAGACGATGATACCTGCAACGATAACACGTTTAGAAACCAAAGCGAGGTCGGTTTTTTTGGCAAGCAACCACAAACCGGCCAGCGTCAGACAAAAGCCTGGGTGAAACAAAGGAAACAACAAATAGAGGATGTTGGGTACTGCATACACCGCATTACCACTGTTCAGATCACTGAACGAACGTTGAAAAAAATGCGTTGCCGACCAGTTTTGTACCAGCGAATGTTGCCCCAAGTTCGACAACAATCCTTGCTGCCTGATCAATTGCGGCCATAAAACCAGCGCGGCAAGCAACAAGGCGCCAAAAAATAAAGACCAGCGTCTTCTTTCCAACAATTGCAACCCAATCACTAACGCCATCGGAAATATCAGTGCCCCCATAGCCGGTCGTGTTGAAACAGCCAAAGCCGTTAAAAATGCCGCCCATCGCACATCGCGCCCGCGATGCTGCTCCAGCCATTTCAACCCGTAATAAAACGCGCCCAGGGCGAATGCCAACGCCAGCGAATCACTCATTACTGTAAAGCCGGCTTTCACAAAAACGGGACTCAACGCCAAACCCAAGCCAATAAACACAACCCGGCTATCGGCCCGACTGCCGTGCGACAGTAAATTCAACAAACGTTCTAATGCAAAAACACTGGCTGCATAAGCCACCCAAGAAATGATTTGCAACCCAAGTATGGGATCGCCCGTCAGGTATGTCAGCAAGGCGCCAGCTACCGGATAGCCTTGTGCAAACTGACTGTCGCCCAAGGTTACTGCAGATGCCAGCCCGCCCGACCAAGCATCCACTATCGCACGGCATTGCCGCACATATTCATGAGCATCCTGTCCATACAACCCATTAAATGCTAACAACCAGGATAACAGCGCAAGTCCTGCAAAAAGCAGCGCCGGGAAATAGCGTAGAAGTGGAGCGTGGGAGGTCAAGGCTGAAAATTGGAAATTAGAAATTGGAAATTGGAAACTGGTAGCACCGGCTTAAGCCGGTCCCGTAAGGAGGCCTTTAGGCCGCCGTCAGGCGCGAGCCGTAGGCGAGCCAGATCCTCCCACACCTCACACCCACACCCACACTGAATTGGGGATAAATATAGCAGAACTATTTGACTGACAACAAGAACATTTTCTCTCGGTCGCTAAGAGATCCAGGAGGATTAGACCTTTTTTCATATATTCGTTGGATAAATTTGTATTTCAAGAGCCATCAATCCGCAATCGCATTTCAACGAAGAGCGCCTTTGCCCTGTATGGCCCAAATGGCAAACCAGTTGGTTTATGAAAAACACTTTCGTATTCATTTTATGGGGAATTATGAACACCGGTTATGTGTTTTCCCAAATGCCGCTTCAAACAACCTGGGTGGTTTCCAAAACCAGCGACAGCGGCGAGCAAGCCTTCGCCTGGGGGTTGGAGGGAACTCCCGGTGTAGGTATTTTCTGGGCGCCCAGCCTCAAAATGGCGGCCTGGCCCAATATCGGGGTCGAGTGCCTGGTTTATTCGGAGGTGGGTACGGAAATCGCATCCTTTCGATTACAACAAAACAAAGACCTGCAAGCCTACACGGCAGCATATGAAGCTGGCGCTTATTACGTGGCCGGCCGGTCGTGCAACGGCTTTGTCAACACCTGCGACCAATTCCTGGCTTGTATCGATTTGAATAACGAACAAACGTTATGGACAAAAACATACGATGTCGGCGGCAATTATGACGAACTGGACGGGCTCGCCATTCGGCTCAACGACGGCATCTACCTCGGCGGATGGGGCGGCGAAGCTGGCGCAGGTATTTATGACACAGATTTGTCACTGCGAAAAGTTGACTTTCAAGGCAACACGTTATGGGCCAAAACTTACGGCATGCCCGCTACAGCAGAGCATCAGGACGGCCATTTTGTAGTCGACGATAATTTCATATTTGCCGCCGGCTTATGGGGCGGCGACGGCATTGCGAACCTGCACGAAGGCCGCGCTTTTTTGGGTAAATTCTCCAAAACCGACGGCGCTCTGATCGACTCGGTTTTGTTTGGTGCATCCGGGTTTTGGCTGAATTGGGAAAACTGCTGGGGCATGACGGGCGATGAAGAAAACCTGTATCTTACAGGAGTGAGTACGCCGGTTGCGGGCGACAACCAGATTTTTATCGCCTGTTTTTCAAAAAATCTGGAAATTCAATGGATCACCCACTGGGGCGGTTCAGGCACAGAAACTGCCCGGGCAATTGCCGTAAACAACGGCCGGGTGTACGTCGGGGGAGCTTCCAACTCCGCCAATGTAGCTACGGGTGGCGCTTATGATGCCGTGTTGATCGTCGTCGACGCGCTCACAGGCGCCTTGCGCAGCGCGCGCGTGTGGGGCGATGCGCGCGACAATGAATTTCGCGACCTGTTCGCGGCCGACGATGCCGTGTATTTGAGTGCCGCCTCTGCGTATAACCTTTTCAACAGTGTATCACCTCAAACAATGGAGGCTACTTTGATACGCGCCGATTTGGACGCAATTACTTCGGAATTTACTATTTCAGGCTTGAAACATGCGCCGTTACTTTTCCCCAATCCGGTGTCCGACAAGGCCTGGGTTCGATGTAATAACATCTATAATAACCTGATAAAAATTCAGTTATTCGATCAGACAGGCCGGCTCATCTTGGATGAATCCTACGTGGCAGATTC
>JAEUUR010000106.1 GCA_016787465.1 Saprospiraceae bacterium
TTCTATTCAATTCGTTTCCGTTCTGGGCTCGATAGTATCGCTAACGGACAGTCGGCAACCTTCGAGTTTACCTTGCCCGCTCAAAGTGTTCCGCTCTTTTTTGAAATCACGTCGCGGCTGGCGCCTCAAACATTCGTTGCTGCCCACCTGAATACGTTTAATTGTCCGGTAGGTGTTACGCAAAACAGAGATCGCGAAACGGAGTTTATCACCTTAGAAGCGGTACCGGCGGAGAAAACGCTGACTATTTTCCCCAATCCGAATAACGGAGAACTTTACGCCGACTTATCCGATTGGGCAGGCCAAGAAGTAGACGTCCGCGTAATAGACGGTCAGGGTAAATTGATCAAGTCGCTTAAAATGAAGGCAGAAACAAATCCTGAATTTATAGCCTTGCCGCCAGCGGTGGCAAACGGCTTGTATTTCATGGAAGTGATCGGAGAGACCGGCGAAAAAGATGTTGTCCGGTTTATAAAAGAATAGGTTTCGGAATCTGTGTATCATTGACACAACGCCGCAATTTGTATCGGGGCTGCTACTCGATATGAATTGCGGCGTTGCAATTTATAATGCCCGGTTAAAAATAATTTTACACCTTTGCCCAACCCATCTATTATCTGTTCCATTTCAACTCACTAACCTAATATTTGTATGAAAAAAGTTCTTTTACTTACTTTCTTCGCTTTGTACGGCATCGGGCAAATAATTGCTCAGGAGATGACTGTCAGCGGAAAAATCACAGATTCCACCAATGGCACACCCCTGGCAGGCGTAACAGTTCGGTTAGAGGGCAAAACCGTTGGCGCCACTTCGGACGCGGATGGAATGTACACCATCAAGCTTGATGTAGGCGATGTACTGGTGTTCACTTACACAGGTTACAAAGAATATAAATTCCCCGTTCAACTGAAGGATGTGATCACCATAAATATGGAAATGTTGCCCGACGGCATTGCACTTGAGCAGATCGTAGTTGTCGGCTCTCGCCGTGCAAATCGCATCAAAACAGAAACTCCCGTGCCCGTCGATGTAATCAACGTGGGCGCCAACACCGTTACCACTGCCCGGGCAGATGTGACGTCGATGTTGAATTACGCTGCGCCTTCGTTCAACTACAACAAACAAAGCGGTTCCGACGGCGCCGACCATATCGATCTGGCCACCCTGCGCGGATTGGGCCCCGATCAAACCTTGGTGCTGATCAATGGGAAACGCCGCCACCAAACCGCATTCGTATCCGTTTTTGGCACGCGCGGCCGCGGTAACTCCGGTACAGATTTGAATGCTATTCCTGCCGCCGCTATCGACCGTGTTGAGATTCTTCGCGACGGCGCTTCGGCGCAATACGGCTCGGATGCCATTGCCGGCGTTATCAACATCATTTTGAAAGAAAATCTCAACAAATCAAGCCTCGATCTCGGAATTTCAGGCTATTACGATCCAAAATACAACCCGGCATTTATCACCTCCGGCGACAAAGATGTGTACGGTGACTCCCACGAAGGCCAATACGAAGTGGGCGACAGCAAGAAGTTTGACGGTATGGCGTACACTGCTGCTTTCAATACCGGCATGCCGTTTGGCAACAAAGGCGGCGTATTCAACCTGACTCTGAATTATGCCCGTCAGGATAAAACCTATCGGCAGGAGTTTGGCGGCAAACTGCCGCTTTCTATCTACCGCAGAGCCAACGGTGAAGGTTCGCTGGATGCATATGGTGCGTTTTTTAATGCAGAATCGCCATTGTGCAACGACGGGAAACTGGATTTTTACTCCTTCGGAGGTATCAATTACAAAGAGTCGGATGCATTTGCCTTTACCCGCAACTTTTCTGCGCGCCCAGAACGTTTTCCAACCACAGCAGCCGGCGATTTGATTCCTGTAGAAGGCATCATTAAACAAACACCGGGAGGCGAAAACTTTTTCAACCCCCATATCCAAACCAAAATTAAGGATGTATCGTGGGCCGGCGGTTTTAAAGGTGCTTTCGAAAATGGCTGGCAGTGGGATTTTAGCCATAATGTAGGTTACAACAATTTCCATTTTTACGGCGACAAAACATTCAACGCGGGCCTCGGAGCCGGCGTGACCCATTTTGACGACGGCGGATTTTCTTTCCTTCAAAATACCACCAACCTGAATTTGAACCGCGAATACGCTAATATTCTTTCCGGTTTTGGCCTTGCTTTCGGCGCCGAATACCGTGCGGAAAACTACGAGTTGTTCGCCGGGCAACAAGGTTCATATGCCAACTACAACGAAGACAAAGCCACCGGGGCACAAGGTTTCCCCGGTTACCAGCCTTCCGATGAAGTGGACGCTACCCGCAATTGCGTGGGTGTATATGCTGATGCGGAATTGGATGTTACCGAGAAATTCCTGCTCGGCGCCGCAGTTCGTTACGAAGATTACAGCGATTTTGGAAATACCCTCAACTGGAAAGCTGCCGCTCGTTACAAACTAATGAAAAATTTCAACCTGCGCGCTTCGTACAGCACCGGCTTCCGTGCCCCATCCTTGCAACAAATCAATTTCAGCAGCACCTTCACTACCGTGCAAGGTGGCATGATTTCCGAGGTGAAAATTGCTCCGAATACCAGTCGGATTACACAATCGGCCGGCATTGAGCCTTTGAAGCAGGAGGAATCAACCAACGCCAGCATCGGTTTTTCATGGAAACCTATGCCTGAATTGAGCTTCACCGTAGATGCCTACCAGGTGCAGGTGAAAGACCGCGTGGTTTTGTCGGGACAATTCAGCGCCGACGACACTTCCCTCGATCCGGCATTTACCAACACCTTGAACAACCTTGGCGTGAGCCTGGCTCAGTTTTTTGTCAACGCCGTAAATACCACCAACCAGGGTGTTGATTTTGTATTGGACTACAACCGCAAAATGTCGGCTGATCGCAGTGTGCACTGTTTGCTGACTGCCAACTTGCAGAACATGACGATCGACAAAATCAATGTTCCCGCGAAACTTGGCACCAACCAGCAGGCTTTCCTGAGCGATCGCGAACAAACATTTATCCTGGCTTCGGCGCCAAATGCAAAAGCGGCTTTGAGTCTGGATTACGGATGGAAAAAATTCACTTTCGGAGCCCGCCTGAACTATTTCGGGGAAGTTACCTTGCTGGGATACGGTGAAGATGGCCTGGGCATTAACCCAACCGTACCAAATGACGACGGATCGGGTTCAGTACCAGATGAATACGTATATGGCGGAAAACTGGTGCCGGATATTTTCGTAGGCTGGAAAATCTGTAAATCCGCTACCCTGCACGTGGGCGTTGATAATTTCCTGAACGTACACCCCGACCTCGGCTATGTTAAAACAGCTCCGGGATGGGCTTTCAATAATGAGACTGGAGGTCCTTGGGATGCTGTTCAAATGGGTGGTAACGGCTTGCGTGCCTTCACCAGATTGTCTATGAACTTTTAAACCAAGGTAGAATGGGCTTTAGCCCCATGTCGTTGACTTAAGGGAAATTTTGATGATTCAAATGAATTTAACTGATACTAGATTCATTACATGATTAATAGATTAAATGAATACTAGATTTTTGAAGGAGATGTAAGATGGCTGATTCTCACCCTATTTCATCAAAAGAAAGAAAATTTTCCATCAAAAATCCAGATCAACAATCTAGTATTCATTTAATCTATTAATCATTTAATGAATCCAACTCCGCTTAAGTCAACGACATTGGGCTTTAGCCCGTCGGTTACAAGCGCTTTAGCGCCGAGTATAAATTGGAGGAGATTGGTTTGTGTTACGCTATATGCGTCTAAAGCCCATGGCTGAGAGTTATGTATAAGTTGCAAATCAATTGATAGATCCTTTGCTCGGCGCTAACGTGCCTTTAGCGAAGGGTCGTATATTGACCTTATACTCAGCGCTAAAGCACCATAAGCGAAGGGTTGTGTGCTAATGTATTTTTGACCTTATTCTCGGCGCTAAAGCGCCTGTAACCGACGGGCTGAAGCCCATACTACCCCATACCCTATACTACCTCTACTTAATTATGGCTCGTTTTCCTGTAGATTCCGATATAGCAAAAGCGCACACCATCGACACAGAGGTGTACAACAGCCCAGCTGTTTTTGAAGAAACAAAAGAAAAAATTTTCGCGCCTTCCTGGCAATACATCG
>JAEUUR010000126.1 GCA_016787465.1 Saprospiraceae bacterium
AATACCTATCGGAGGTTGTGGGGCCAATACTGGCTTCCATGTTATAAATATTGCCCAAATTGGCGCTGCCAGGCGCTTCCACGAGCAGCCTGACATCTGTCTGTTGATCTGGATTGAGCACATCAATGGTCCAACTCAGCTGGTTGCCATTGATGGAAACATTGGCGCCTGCCGGTTCTATTTGAATTAACTGCAATTGATCCAACGGAATTTTTGCTTGTACCATTGCTTGTTGAACGGCTGAAGGGCCACCGTTTTTAGCAATCACGGTAATCACCGACAACTCACCCGGTTTTACCACAGATGTATTAAGATGCACACTCAGGTCGTTACCCGTAGGACGGGGGGATAAACCAAAATTGTATCCGTCAGTTTGTCCGGCTTGTTTCACCCGGAACAATGGCCTGACATTTATTCCAGGAAAAGGCGCCACGGCGCGCAGTGTATCGATCGTAGCTGTCGACGAAAATTCAAATCCGCCATTGGCATCGCTGTTAATAAAACTGCCGGAGGAAAGGGTTACCACGGCGCCGTCGCGGTATGGCTGCTCGCCCGGGTCCAGTACACCGTCCTGATCATCATCCCAGAACACAATACCTTTCACTGTACTGGTAACCGGCTGTTCGATGGTAATCAACTGACGAACAATACTATCGCAACCAAAGTCGGTGATCAAGGTTGCAGAAGCCAGGTAGACTCCCGGGGCGGTATAAATGACTGTTTCATCGACCGGCCAGGTGTAAGGCGTTTGGTCGAAGGAAAGCGTTAGGGGAGGTAGTTGGGTCAGCAGGTAGGGCGCATTGGAAACCGCTGTACAAGCATAATTACTCTGAGGCACACAGGCATTGCCTACGGCAACGCATACCTGTCCGCCGGCCGATGAAAATGTAACAGTGACCTCATTTCCCTGCTCAGCTTGATCGATGATCACATTGTTCCCCAGTCCGTTGATGGAGGAACCTACCGGCGCCGTCCAGTGGTAATACCCGGCATTTTCAACCGGGGGTATTGAATAAACGATGGAGCCGCCATTACATACCTGGCTAGGACCTTGAGGCGCATCCGGAGCCGGAGGAACTTGGGGGAAAGTACTTCCGTCAACCACATGAATGACATAATCACACACATCGAATATCCACCCGTCGATCATGAGATAATAGGTAGCTCCGGGCGTAAAGCTGCTGTAGGTGATATCAATTGTTGCGCCTCCTGTTCCGGCTGCGCCAATGTTACACTGGATTGGCTCCGGGTCGGAGCATGCGCTCCAGATAGCCGCTTGCAATCCGTCGCCATTGGTGCAATTTGAAGTTTCAATGCTGAAACTAATTGATGTGGAGCCTGCGATAAACGCGTACCAAACTGCATTGTTTTGCACCAGACCGTTGCAGTACCCAACCTGGTTACCAAAACCGGCGCTGTTGTTGCCAGTTTGGCCGTCGAGTTCACAATATACACAAGCGCTTTGGCAAAACGATGCAGCCGGTGGCGGCGGTGTGCCGCATGGAGCCTGGGCATACAATGTCTGGATTGCCAGCAAGCAGGAAGCGAAAAGGGGAAAAATGAATTTCATGATCTGACACGGGATTTCTGCGGAAGCCGAACCGCTTCCAAATTAAGTTTTTGTGTATACTTCGCGCTGTTTGGTTTTGAAAATAGCCTGCGGCTAAAGCATCGGTGTACAGCGCTCTGTATGACAGGTCGTATTCAAAACCACTCTGCGTTGACTATAAAATCCAATCATTGGCAGTCTGTGACAATGTTGGCTGGTAAATTTGACTATACAGTTTGGAGGATTTTTGAGCTGCGGGTTTTCAGATGAGTCCCCTGGATTTGAGCTCCAGGTATTTGTTGATCGTGTTGAGGGTCAGGTCTTGAGGTTTAGTGAGGATAGCCTGAATTCCGTATTGGCGCAGTTTATTGACCATTTCCTTTTTTTCCTGGAGAAATTGTCGCGCCACGGTTTGTTTATAGATATCGGAGGTTGTTACAACTGGTTCGTTTGAAAGTTTTCGGATTTCCGTATTTTCGAAAAAGATCACCACGAGCAAATGCTGCCGATTCAGTCGGCGCAACGTAGGCATTGCACGCTCGAGCGCGTAGCTGCTTTCAAAATTAGTGAACAACAGGAGCAACGAACGCACACCGATCAGGCGGCGGACGCCTTCGTAGAGCAGCTCGTAATTGGACTCGCCTTTGCGTTCTTTTTCCCGGTAAAGCGCCTCCAGTATCCGGTTGAGTTGGCCGGTGTCGCGCTCGGCCTTAATCGTAGCTCCGATGACATCCGAGAAGGTAAGCAGTCCGGCTTTGTCCTGTTTTTTGAGGATAATATTGCTGATGGCTAGGGTGGTATTAATGGCATAATCCATCAAGCTAAGGCCGTCGAACGGCATTTTCATGGCGCGGCTTTTATCCACTACACAATAAACCTGCTGGCTGCGTTCGTCTTCATACTGGTTCACCATAAGCGTACCCCGCCGGCTGGATGCTTTCCAGTTGATGCTGCGGTAGTCGTCGCCGGGAACGTAGTTTTTTATTTGTTCAAATTCATAGGAGTGCCCGATGCGCCGCATTTTTTTGATGCCGGTTTCGTGGGCAATTTGTTGCATGGCCCGCAGTTCATACCGTTTCATCTGAATAATGGAAGGATATACATCGACCTCCTGAGGCTGTTTATAAATCAGCCGGCGTTCAAGCAAGCCAAGCCTGGTAGCGATAAAAACATTGATGTTTCCAAACGCATAGACGCCCCTGGATAGCGGCGTCAGGGCGTGTTCCAACATTCGGGACACCCCTGCGGGCAACGACTCCCTGATTTCAAAATCGCGTTTTTGAAGTTGAACGGGCAGTTCGTCGGTAATGGTTAGGTTGAGATGCAGGCGGCTTTTATTTTCCAAAAAGATACCCACTTGGTTGGGGTCGCTCAGCGAGTAAACAGGGTTAGTTTCCCGTTTGCACACCAGATTCGGGCGGCGGCCATACAACAACAATAAATCGGTTAGCACCAATCCGGAAGCAAGCACCAATGCCGCTTGTGCCAGCGGGAATAACCAGTTGAACGGAAAAGCCATCGCAAACAGCGCGATAATCGCGCCGGCCAGCCAGAAAAATCGATTGGTGAGATACATGCCGGTTTTTTAAAATTGGATTTGGGCGGCAAGATAATCGCTTTTTAATCACAGAATATGCCGTATCAAATTCCAGTTGGAATTTATTCCTGCTTGAGTCAGCTTATAACCTTTACTTGTCCTTGGGAACGATAAAAATAACCGAAGCCAGCGAGCCGAGCACATTCATCATCAGGTCTTTTTGCGCATCCCACACGTCGCCTTGGGTACCTAAAAAAGCCGTACCTGCCTCCGGCGCCACCAAAATAGCGGTTCCCCATTCCATAAATTCATACGCCACACCGAAGGTGAGCAGGATGCTT
>JAEUUR010000180.1 GCA_016787465.1 Saprospiraceae bacterium
CAACCTTTGTAACTCCGGCATACACCTAAATACACTCGCCTAGAAGAGGCGTAACGTCTTTCTACGTCGCCGGTTTTGGATAATTATCTTACTGTACAACATGCGGATAGTCAAAATGATGAAATCAGCTCTTTTCTAAAAATTCAAAAATGATTAAAAATTGAGATGACACACCCGCATAAATCCATCCCCTCAAAAACACTCAAACTCAAAAACACAAAAACACTCAAAAACAAAAACACCAAAACACTCAAACTCAAAAACACCAAAACACTCAAACTCAAAAACACCCAATATCACTTCTTAGCAATTTTCACCAATTCATTCAGTTTCCATAACGCATCCATAGGCGTCATGGTATTCAAATCCATGCCCAATAACTCGTCTTTGATTTTCATAGTGAATTCATCAACGTCAAAAATGTGCATTTGCAGAGGTGCGGCAATATTTTTCACCTTTTTACGCATTTCCTGTTGGGTCGTCACGTGCTGCTCTTTTTCTGTCGGTTGTTTTCCAGTCGGCAAACTTCCTTCCACTGATTTTTCTTCCAGCGTTTTCAGAATTTCATTGGCCCGTTCAACGATGCTGGATGGCATGCCTGCCATTCGAGCCACATGAATGCCAAAAGAGTGGTTGGAGCCGCCTTGTGTAAGTTTTCTCAGAAAAATCACCTTATGGCCTACTTCCTTGGTACTCACATGAAAATTGTGAATGCGTTCGTGCCTGTCTGCCAATTCATTGAGTTCATGGTAATGTGTGGCAAAAAGGGTTTTTGGACGAGCTTTGCCGTTATCGTGCAAATATTCGGCAAGGCTCCAGGCGATACTGATGCCATCATATGTGCTGGTGCCTCGTCCGATTTCATCCAGCAATATCAAGGATCGATCACTGATATTGTTCATGATCAGGGCGGTTTCGTTCATCTCCACCATAAAAGTACTTTCTCCACCGCTGATATTGTCGCTGGCGCCTACCCGAGTAAATACTTTGTCCAGCAGACCAATTTTAGCTGCATTGGCGGGAACGAAACTGCCCATTTGCGCCATGAGAGCGATCAGGGCGGTTTGCCGGAGCAGTGCGGATTTGCCTGCCATATTCGGGCCGGTTATCATCATGATTTGTACAGCTTCGCTGTCGATGAACAAATCATTTGGAATGTAGGTTTCACCCAATGGCAGCTGGGTTTCTATTACTGGATGCCGACCTGCCTGAATATCAATTACCGTAGAGTCGTCGAGTTCCGGGCGACAATATTGTTGCTTTTGGGCTATTTTCGAAAAAGACAGCAGGCAATCAAGCCTGGCAATAAGCTGGGCATTGTGCTGAATGGGTTGGATAAATTGTGCGATTTCTTCGACCAATTCCCGGAAAAGAGTGTCTTCCAGTTCCTGGATTTTTTCCTCAGCGCCAAGAATTTTGGCTTCCAGATTTTTAAGCTCTTCCGTTATGTACCGTTCGCCGTTGGCGATGGTTTGTTTGCGTGTCCATTCCGGTGGCACCTGATCCTTCCACCTGGAGGTTACTTCTATGTAATACCCGAATACATTATTGAATGCAACTTTCAGGGAAGGAATGCCCGTGCGTTCAATTTCACGTTGTTGAATTTCCAGTAAAAGTTCCCTGCTGTTTCGAACAACATGCCTCAAATCATCCAGATCAGGATAGCAGCCGTCAGCAATCGCGCCTCCTTTTCGAAGGTCGGCAGGCGGATCGGGAGCAATATCTCTTTCGATTCTGAGCCGAAGTGACGCGCATGGGTTAAGTGTTTCAGCTATGCGTCCGACCACCGCCGTTAAGACCTGGCCCTGAACGGCTTGAGCATGCAACACATTTTTTAGCTGATCAACAGCAATCAGTGCCCTGCGGAGTTGCATAGCCTCCCGTGGATTAATTTTACCTACCGAGGTTTTGGCCATCAGACGCTCCAAATCACCAATCACCCTAACTTCACGTTCTACTTCCTGTGCGAAGGCTGCGTTTTCAACGAGTAACTGAACTGTATCAAGGCGTTCTTTAATCTGAGTTAAACCTGTGAGCGGCAGCAGCACCCATTTTCGGAGCAACCGGGCGCCCATGGGTGAAACAGTGTGGTCAAGCACATCAAGTAAAGAAACGCCGTTTTCATGGTTGCTATGTACTAATTCCAGGTTACGAATGGTGAACCGATCAAGCCAT
>JAEUUR010000084.1 GCA_016787465.1 Saprospiraceae bacterium
CCACGAATCCTGCAGCGGTACCGGCAGACACCGGTTGGATAGACATTTGCCCGGGCGAGCGCGTTTTTTTTAACGGAATGGGGCTTTATCCTCAAAACAACTTCGCCTATCAGCAGTCGGATTTCACCACCACTTTCGAATGGAATTTCGGGGATGGAGGCATTGCATACGGCCCCAACACCTCCCATCGTTTTGATCAACCGGGCGGCTATTATGTGCAGTTGTTCCTGACGGATGTCCAAGGTTGCAAAAACACCAACCTCATCAACCAAAGGATACGTGTTTCACCGAAGCCTACCTTTCAAGTGCTTTCAGCCATCGATCAAACGATTTGTGCCGGTGATACGATCCAACTGAGTGCAACTACTTCAGGGAATGCAAATGCTGTGCTTGGCGTTACACAGAACGTTTCGTCCTTCGAAGTGGAAGGCAGCCGTTCCGACTCGCTGGCTTTACCGGATGGCACCGGTATTCCTTATGAAACAACCATATTTTTTACCGAATTTTCTCCCGGCCAGGTACTCACCAGCGCTAACGATCTGGAAAGTATTTGTGTAACTATGGAACATTCCTGGGTCAGGGATGTCGAAATCACCCTGACCTGCCCCAATGGACAAAGTATCATCCTGCACGACCATCCGGGAAACTTTGGTGGACAGGTGTTTCTTGGTGAACCCAATGACAACGACAATGTAAATCCAGTACCTGGTTTAGGATATGATTATTGTTGGATCAACAATGCCCCAAACCCGACCTGGATAACCTATGCCAACACCGTCTTAAACGGCAGCGGCACGATCCCTCCGGGTGATTACAGCACTTTTGACCCAATCAGTGATTTGGTCGGCTGTCCGCTCAATGGAGAATGGGCAATTTCTGTAACTGATTGGTGGCCCATCGACAATGGTTTTATTTTCAACTGGAGTTTGAAATTCAAAGATGAACTTTATCCCAATATCGAACAATTCTCTCCCGGATTACTTACCTGGGAATGGAACAGTCACCCCTCCATTTTTTATTCATCTACTGATTCCATTGCTGCATCGCCTCAAAATGCAGGTTCTGCCGGTTACAGATTTACGGTGAATGATGGGTTTGGTTGTACCTGGGACACCCTGTTAACCATAGCGGTGTTGCCGCCCACACACCCTGATTGCCATGCTTGCGGCCCCAACATACCAGTGCTGCACGATACCACCATCTGCGCGAGCAATTCTGTAATCCTGGACGCTTCCCCATTGTCTCAACCGTATGATGTAGTGAATTTTGAAGCCTATCCGGAATACAGGTTCGGTAATGGTAACCATCCACACAGTAATCCCTTCTATTCGCCGGTGGCTGTTAGCAGTTTGGGGTATAATTTATTGACCCAACCCGCTCAACAGATCACTTCGGTTTGTATGGATATCGAAACAGATTATGATGCTGATCTGCAAATTTTTTTACAGGCGCCGAGTGGACAACTTCTAGAACTTTCTACCGGTAACGGAGGCTCAGGCGACAATTACAAAATAACCTGTTTTTCGCCTTCTGCTTCTACTCCAATCATCGGTCAGCCTGCGCCTTTTAATGGTACGTTTCAACCTGAAGGCAACTGGAATG
>JAEUUR010000225.1 GCA_016787465.1 Saprospiraceae bacterium
GTATGTTTTATTCTTTTTCTGATCTTGCGTGATCGTGAGCAATTCATATTTCATACATCCGATCACTTTCACATCGCAAGGAGTATCTTCCGCCACAGTTACACTGAAACAACAGGTTTTTTCTTGTCCGCAGGCATCCTGTGCGCGGTAGCACACTTGCGTTACGCCCATAGGGAAATCACTGCCGGATGGCAAACCGGAGGTCATTTCAACGTCGATCCCCGGGCAAACGCAATCGGTGATTGCGGTAGGGTCGTCGTACGTCACGTTTGCACCCGAAGCGCCGCCGGCAACGCCGATGGTTACTGCGGAGGGGCAGGAAAGCTTGACATTTGATGGCGCCGGGGTGAGGTATTGCAGGGTGTACGTTACAATCGTATCACACCCGGTTTGAGCAGGGGCGGTCAGCACCACAACGCCTGGTTGGGTGTAGACAGTGCCGCCCAGCGTCACGGATTCACCAGGACAGAAAGAAATGGTTTCCGAGCGCGTCGGTTGTGTCAGGAGTTGCAAATGGTAAGTGGCTATCGTATCGCAACCCTGGGTTGCCGGCAGTGTGAGCGTTACAGTGGTCGAATTGGTGTAGGTGGTGCCGCCCAGCGTCACGGATTCGCCCGGGCAGAAAGAAATGGTTTCCGAGCGCGACGGTTGCGGTAATAACTCTAAACGGTAAACGAGGATACTGTCGCAACCCAAGCTCGATACGAGGGTGTCGGCAACGAAGCCTGGTGCTGTGAACGTAGTTCCGTTGAGTGTAAACGTTTCACCCGGGCACAGGTTTACGACTACTTCTTCAAAATAAACCGGCAGCCTTATGAGGGTATAGGTTACCACACTATCGCAACCATTTACCGTGGTCAGTGTATCCACTACCGTTCCGGATTCGAAATAATCGATACCGGCAATCGTGACGGATTCGCCTGAACAAAAGGAGATCGTTTCTGCACCAAAAACGGGGTCAAGCACATCTAAATGATAGGTTGAAATCAATCCGCAGAAGAAATAACCGGTGTACACAGTGTCCATAACAGTGGTATCACTGGAATAAAAAACGCCGTTTACTTCCACGGATTCGCCCGGGCAGAGGGTAAGCGAAGTTGTTTCGCGTACGATCGGAATCACGGATACAAGCACATCATCGGTGGCAGTGCTGCCGCAGCCGTCGGTTACCGTGACGGTATACGTAGTTGTACTCAAGGGCGTTACCAGGATCGATTCTGTGGAGGCGCCTGCGCTCCATTCAAAGGTGAACGGCGCTTGTCCGCCGCTTACAACGGCTGTCAGCGAAGCTGAGAAATTTTCACAAATAGTCGTGTCCTGGAAAGCATACACGGAGAAAGTTTCATTATCACGAATCACGAATTCCAGTTCTGTTTGTTGGCACTGACAGGAGTTACTGATCAGGAGGATGATATTTTCCAAACCTTCAGTCAGTGCATCTGAAAAAACGGTTATCGGCAGCAGTACTTCCGATTGACCGGCAGGAATGGTGATGGTTGCTGGTAGCGGTGCATAATCGACGCCTGGCGTGGCGGTACTTGCCGGTGAAATCGTGTAATTTACGGTAACCTGCTGGCTCATGTCGCCATTGCCGCGTTCAAATCGAATAGCGCCTCCGGAGCAGCCTTCCGCGGCGCTTTGCTGACCGGCAGGATATGCAGGTGCGGCTACTACCTGAGCGCCGGCGTTAAACGAATTGGCGCGCAGGAATACGGCGGAATCATACAGTTCGTCTTCTAAATCGGCAATAGCCAGTTTGATGTGGTATTGCTGACATGGTTGTACAGAAACCAATGCGGTGAGCGGCTTTGTCCAGCCGTCGAGCTGGCATTCCTGCAGGTAGGTGTTGTTGGTTGGGGAGAACAGACATTCAAAAAAGTTCTGGCTGTTGTTGATGTAATAAAAAGAGTTGTTGAGGTGGTTGACATTGTTCGTGGTAACTGGTACGCCGCCTGTGTTAGGCACGACGGCAAGGTTTTGAACGCCATTGATACCGGGACCGCTGATAAAGAAACCGAAAGCGTCATTGAATTCCGTTCCTACGTATTCACAATATTCTTCCGATCCGAAAACAAAATCAAACTGAACGGTATTGGCCGTCGGGATAAAATCGAATTCGATGATGTTGATATCGTACAGGTCGCCGTCGACCAGGTTGGCGAGTTGCGGATCGAAACCTTCGTTGCCAAAACCGCCGTTGGCTGCTTCATTGCTGTTTGGGCCAGGCAGGATGTTGATACGCCCCGTGCTCAATACCATACCCGACGACATACCGATGTTGGTGCTGCCGTTGGTAAATGTGCCGCGTGCCTGGGCATTTCCGCTGGAAGTGATATTATTTGCCGTGAAACAATCGCCGCCGATGAGGGTGTTATTAATCAGGCTTTGTGCCGATATATTCGGAACGACCTGCAGGTTTGCCAACCAATCGGGGCCTTCCTGACTCCCGGATTGGGTTGGTTCCTGGCAATCGGCGCAAACAACCGATACATAAAGCGGAATGGATGTAACCCGTTGGGTAGAAGTGGCGGAAAGGTTGAGGGTAACGTCGGGCGCAAGCGCCGTGAACTGGATGCCGTGCGGTTTGCCTGGCAGGTTGCTGATGTTTTGAGCGGAAGTTTGAGTTGTTGCATGGGGGTTCAATTCAAAACCTGCGTTTTGGCCGGCGGTTGCTTTAAGGGCTTTGATGACATAGGTTTTACCCGGTTCGAGGCCGGTCAGGGTGAGGTTGTTGGCGCCCGGCAGTGCGTCGGTTGCTATCCGTGTGCGCGAAGCCTGAACTTTGAGTGAGAGGTTGTTTTGAGCAGAAATGGAAAAAAAGGAGAGGGAGCAAAAGAGGATTAAAAACACTTTGGTGTGAAGCATCGGTTGTGTCATACGTTTTCAAAATAGTTGGGTGAAAAAAGAATGCCCGAAAGTAGCAACTGTTCGGGGCTCTGGCGAAAAAAATCGATCTTTTGTGCGGAATTGTCTTTTAAACGGCGGAATTCAGGGGCATGGTTGGGATTTTGACAATTGTTGTATTCCGAATTAAATGAAATCACCTTAAAATCGTGACACTGCCTTTCAAAATATCCTGACGTTTAAACTGGTCGGAATAAAACTCCAGGAACCAGGTATATACGCCGGAAGGCATTGATTTGCCTTGGTGCCTCCCGTCCCAACATTGATCGGCATCTTTAGAGACGAACAACAGTGAGCCCCAGCGGTCATAAATTCGGAGGGTAAAATCGCGGCAACGATCAATGGTGTTGATACAAAACAAATCATTGGCGCCGTCGTCGTTGGGACTGAAAATATTTGGAACATACACATTTTGCCTGCTGCAACAGGTTGCAACCAGCAGGGTGTCGCGCAGAGGGCAACCATTTTCAGAAAAAGCGAACACGTATACCGGGCCGCTTTCCAATACATCAAAGCGTTCGCCAACGAAAGTGCCATTCCATCTGGTATTGGCGTACGGGCTTGTAAATACGAGCCGGTCGCCCAGACAAATAACAGTATCCGGGGGTAGAAATTGGGGCGGGTTTTCAATTTTTATTTGGGTTATCCGAACAGAGTCGCAACCTTCTCCAGGCATGCGGATGGTGTCGGTCACGATTCCTTCCGAGTCATACCGAATGCCGCCGATTTCAATGGATGTTCCTTCACATAAAACGATTTCCCTGTCGATCATTGGCAGGGCGAACCATTCAATTTTCGTGGTCAATAAGGTATCGCAACCGATACCAGCGAGGATTGTATCGGTAATCGTGGCGGGCTCAGAAATCAGATTGTTGTTAAGTGTCAGTGTATCGCCGTAACACAGGTAGATTGTTTCATTTTTGGGGTAAAACGGGGTTTGGTGGAGGTCGAACGTGATTATCGTATCGCAACCAATTCCATTGGAGAAAATCGTATCCAAGACGAATGCGTTTTGATTATATGTTTGGCCGTTTATCACAATAGAAGTGCCTTCACAGAAAAAAACCTCCCTTGTGTTATAGTTAAAGTTCTTTTGTAATGCTGTGATTTTAAATAATGAGTCGCAACCTGATGGATTCGGAATTGTGAGTTGGTAGTTCCCCGCGCTTGGTATAGTTAAACCTCGAACAACTGTTGTATCTCCGGAACAAATACTTGTAGTGTCATAGGTAATTATTTGGTTTGAATAATCAGAAAAATAGCCGTATCTGCATCCTGTAATATTTCCTCCATTTAAGAACCCCATATGAAAAACACCCTTAGAATTCTCTACAATAGAAGAAAAATCTACGGGCACTTCAAAATATCCTAATGCGAATGTTGCTGCGACAAATTCACCATTTGAACCCGGAACAGGCTGAAAGTTGCCTGCAGGCAATAAATTCGGGTTGCCATTTAATGAAAACCCGGTTTCATTTCCGGTTTTGGTCGATAAAAAGAGCAAAAATTCTTCGTCATCTGGCCTGATGAAACGCACGGCGCTTGAGCCCGTGCAATCCATGGCTGGCAATACTTCTCCACCTACTTCACACCCATTTCCTGTGACTTGCAAAACATATACCGGTTTATCTGATTCTATGTAAGTGATTCCACCCGGTACTGGTACAATTAATTCCTCACCTGCACTAATTAAGCCTTGAGTAACACCGTTAACTTTTACTAATGTATTAGCCTGTGTTCCAAAAACAAAGCCGTGTTCATCGGAATTTAGCAAACCTTTTTGCAAAATATACCGCTTTCCAATCCGCTCTACAGGAATAACTTGGTCGCCAATCATATCTCGACACATGCCTCCGCCATATAATATTCCAGCTTCTAAAAGGTCATCCTTTATAGTAATTGCAATAGGTTTATTTGATGTTACTTTGGAGCCTCCAGGATGACCGTTAGCTTGTTGACTAGCAGCTTGGGCACAATAAGTTTGCCCTTTTTGCAAGTTCACTGTAAATGTTACACCTGCTGAATGACCAACTAAATTAGCGGATGGAAGAATATTAACGACTGTTCCATTTTCGGAAGCTACGATATCAAATGAGGCACTGGGTAATGGCTGATATGCGTTTGAATTACGCATCAATGTCTGAAAAGGCACAAAAAATGAAGTACCTAAGGCATTTCTACCTTTTAGAGAAAAAATTTCTGGATTAGTCTCATACTGACATAAAACTTCATAATAGGCAGTAATTAAGGCAGATGATTGAATCAAAAAACCCTTGTTTAAGACTGTATTCGGAGGGGTGTTTTCTACTTGGTCAAAAAATGGTGGAAAGGTGAACGCTCCGGTTGAATTTGGTTGAAGGTTTAATACTTGTGGTATAAAATTCGGATTTGCAGGTTGTGACAGTGTAACAACTGCGGCCTGCTGATAAGTGGAAACCCAAAATGCAACGGGGCGATCATAATTGTTAACTCCCTGTGTGATTTCGGGAGCAGCAAACCAGAATTCTGTATCAGTTTGTGCCAATGTTTTTGATAAGGGAACGAAACTGATAAAACAGAAAAGCAAGACGGAGCAGAAGTAGAGTTGTGTTGTGTTCATAATTTCAATGCTATGTAGAATTATGTCTAAAAATAATTGTTCTTTTTAAAACGGCAACAAGATGGTATCCCTTTAATGTTAAAAAATTGAAAATTTCAGATTGATTAAAATTAGTGGGACTAAAGTTTAAATCTTCAGCTAAAATAAATTTGGGTAAATACTTTTCCCAATTATTAGATTTGAGCACTTCCAAGTCCAAGCCTTCAACATCAATCGACATGAAATCTATAGTTGTATTATGAGGTAAATATTTATCTAAAACCGCTGCTAGAGGCTCAATAGGTACTTCTAATGTTTTAACGATTTTGTAGGGTTTCCCAGTATTTCGTTTTTCAGCAAGTTCGGCATCAAATGTATTCAATTCTGGCTGGTTAAAACAATAAAAAGTCAACTTGTCACTATTCGGGCCAATTCCAAACTCCAAATTGATATCACGTTGACGCAACCACCTGAATGGTTTCATGCTTCCAGGTGTGGGGTCGATATTTATTCCTTGCCACTTCCTTTTGTAAAAAAACAATGTGTTTGAAAATCGAACTGGATGGCTAGCGCCTACATCTACGTAAAAGCCTTTGTATCCCTTTTCCCCTTCATAAAATGATGCTAAGACTACATCTTCACCATCTTGCGAGTAAGATTTTTTATGACGAAAGTAATCCCAAATGTGAAGTAACGCTTGTTTTACCTGTTTTAACATCAAACTTAGTTTTGGCAAATATTGAATTATTACCTATTACCGTGTAATTTTCTTTGAACAAATTTTTATTGGAATTGAATTTTTGAAAAAAACCAATCTAAATTCACCCTTACCAGTGTTTGTTCAGCGCTAAAGCGCCTTGTCCGGACCGACTGAAGTCGGTGCTACCGGTTTCGCGTACGACACTTTTGAGGAAAAAAGCAACGTGATTTTTGGGGTAGAGGTTGGCTTAAGTTTTTGGCGTCGAACGCTGCTTGTTCGGCGCTGAAGCGCCTGTTACCGACGGGCTAAAGCCACGTGCTATCTGAACCATTCCCTCAGCCTTTTCTCGCCAGGTACAATCCCGTCAGAATTACACAGGTGCCGAGGATGTCGATGCCGGATATTTTTTCGCCGTCGAAAACGCCCAGCGCAATGGCCGTGATGGGTAGCAAATAAGTGACCGATGTGGCAAAAATCGGACTGGTACGCTGCAGAATCCAGAAATATAAAATGGAACCGCCCACCGTTCCAACCGCGGACAGGTAAAAGACATAACCCAGCCCCTTCCACCCATCCGGATGCTCCGAAACCACCGACCAGCCGCCGGAAAAAGCCAGCCCGATAAAAAACAATCCGCCCGTCAGGACAAAAGCTGCGGAAGCGATTCCGGCCGGATGCTGATCTTGTAAATAACGCCCTACGGTGTTGGCATTGATCGCATAACAAACAGTAGCCAGCATGCATAAAAAAGCAAAAAACGCATTGCCCGACAAGCCGGTCGAACTATTGAAAACCACCAGCAATACCGCTCCCAACAAACCAACCACAATGCCCAGCAAACGCGAGCGGCTTACTTTCAACTGGAAAAACGAAAATCCGATGATCAGGGTGAACAGCGGCGTCAGCGAATTCAATACGCCCGCCAGGCTGCTGTTGACGTGCTGCTGTGCAACGGCAAAGAAAAAATTGGGAATGGCCGAGCCGCAGAACGCTACCACCACCATCGGTTTCCAGCGTTTCCAATCGATTTTCGACCAGAAAGCAGCAGCAATCGGAAGGTAAACCAGCGTCGCCAATACCATGCGCCACATAGCCATTTGCATGGGGCTGAAAACCGCGACGGATTTTTTGATGACGAGGAAAGAGGCGCCCCAAACCAGGCCTAACAAAGCCATGAGGAACCAGTCGAGTGCGGAGGGATTGCGGGTAGGCAAGGGAGATGTTTAAAACTTTTAAAGTAGACGGTGCAAAGAAAGGTATAGTTTGTGGCAAACCATTGGATTAAAATTTTGAACATTTAGTCAATCTTTCGACGCCAAAAGACGTTTTACTAAATGAAACTTGCCGGAATGTTTGTTTTTCCCCACTTTTATACCCACTTGAACACATTGCTATGAGAACTGTAGCCATTCATATTTGTACCTTTTCAATTGCATTTGCAAGCAGTTTGATCTCTGTCGCCCAAACATCGCCCCAAATGGTGTTCGGAAAAAACCGTGTGCAATACCACCACCAGTTCGACGACTGGAGCGTGTATGAAACCCAAAATTTCATCACCTATTGGTATGGCGATGCACGGAACGTGGCGCAATCGGCCTTGCAAACGGCAGAATTCGACTTCCCGGAGGTGCAACGCCTGCTGGAACACCAGCCTACCGAAAAAATTGAAATGCTGGTGTTTAGCGACCTCACCGACCTCAAGCAAAGCAACATCGGCGAAGACGATGTCTTTATGCTCCAATCGGGCGAAACAAAGGTGGTGGGTAACAAGGTTTTTGTTTTTTTCGACGGCGACCACCGCCGCTTGCGCGCTCAAATCAGAGAGGGTATTTCAGGCGTGCTCATCAACTCCATGCTCTACGGCGCCAACCTGCAGGAAATCGTGTCCAATGCCGTGTTGCTCAACCTGCCACCCTGGTTTACCCAAGGCCTCAACGCCTACTGCGGCGAAGAATGGAACCCCAAACTCGATAACCAACTCCGCGATTTAATTCAGTCGGGCAAATACAAAAACTTCGACCGCCTCGCGCGCGACTACCCCCGGTTTGCCGGCCATGCATTCTGGTATTATATCAACCTGCATTTCGGAAAAGGTACCATCAGCAACCTGCTCTACCTGACGCGCATCAACCGAAGTGTCGATAACGGCTTCTTTTACGTGCTGGGAAGCGGATACCGCCGCACCACCGATGCCATGCTCGAATACTTCAAAAAACGCTACCGCGATGAAAGCCTCCTGCTCAAAGCCCCGCCGGAAGATGGAAAAATAACCGTCCGCAATAAAAAGAAACTACCCCTCAGCCAGCTGAAACTCAGTCCCGACGGAAAAAAACTGGTTTGGGTGAGCAATGACATCGGGAAGTGGAAACTCTGGATGCTCGATATTTCATCAGGTAAAAGAAAACTCCTGATGAAAGGCGGCGCCAGAAACGCCCTGCAAGCCACCGATTATAACTACCCGGTTGTAGCCTGGAACCCCGACAACCAACACCTGGCGGTGCTGACCGAACGCCGCGACCAGCCCAAACTGACCATGGTCGAAGTCGAAAAAGGCAAAAAAAAGCGCGAAATCCTGTCGCCCGAATTCCAACGGGTGTACAGCATGGACTTTGCCAACCGCAACGACCTGGTATTTTCAGCTGAAGTGAAAGGTTATTCCGACCTGTTCATTTATCGCACCATCACCCGTCAAACCGAACGGATCACCTACGATTTCTGGGACGATCTCGATGTGTCTGTACTTACCCTCGACGGTCGTAAATCCCTGATTTTTAGCAGCAACCGGATAACGGACACCCTCTCCACCGAAAAACTGGACACCGTGCTGCCAATCGGACAAATGGACCTCTTTCTGTTCGACCTGGAAAACAGAAGTCCTGAATTAGTCCGGCTGACCGACACGCCCTACGCCGACGAACGGCATGGGATGGGAATTGACTCCAGTCATTTTGTATTTCTGAGTGATGTTTCCGGAGTAGTTAATCGGCAGGTTGGAAAACTGGAAACATTTACAGCCTACACGCAGGCAGTCGTGTACTTGAAAGACGGTGCGGAAGCCCGTGGACTGGTGATGGATCAACCCATTGATTGGCCTTTGGAGCGCATCCTGGTATACCTGGCGCCCCTCGATTCGGTGTTGAAAAATATCGATTCCACCCAAATCGACAGCATCCGGATGTTTCCGGTATTCAAAAAAAGACCAATCACCTGGAACCTGACAAACTACGACCGCAACATACAACAGCAACACAGTACCCAACGTGCCGGGAAATGGACAGAAGCAATTCAAAGAGGCGCTAAAACCACGTTTTTCGTCCGATCATTTGACACGCAGCAAAGACAGTCGAGCCGTACAACCCGCTGGAAGGAACAGATTTTGCGTGAAGCCGGGCAGCCGGTTCCAACACCTGCCGAAGAGGAGATGGCGCCGTTGCCGTCTTCACCGGATACTTCACAAATGATACCCCCCAAAGACACGCTGGCCAATATCGAACCGGGCTGGATGTTCCAACTTCCTGATTACCTGCTCACGGTTCCTTCCGGCAATCAACAGGAAACGAACAGGCCGGCTCAGGCGCAGGAAAAGCCCGAATTGACCCCCCAGGTGGTTACCCCGGATTCCATTCCGACAACGCCGAGGCGTATCACCCGGCCTTCCAGGTTTTTCAGCGAGTTGAATAAAAACCAGCCGATTGTACGTTTTTTCCCGTTCAAGATCACGCCTTATCGTTTGCGATTCCGCACGGATTACATATCCACCACCATGGATAACAACCAGATGTTCGATGGTTTGCAATTGTATGAAGGACAAAACAGCCGCCTGACCGTGCCGCCGCCGGGCGTTCTGCTGCGAGCCAATTTCAAAGACTTGCTGGAAAATTATGTGATTGAAGCAGGCGTGCGCTTGCCAATTACTTTCAACGGAGCCGAATATTACCTGTGGCTGGATGATAAAAAGAAACGGATCGACAAGCGTTATCTGATTTACCGGCGTTCCTTCCTGACCAATGTCGACAGGCCGCAACCATACCCGCCCAACCTGCCACCTGATTTCCAGGAACGCACCGTTTCGCTGCTGGGTCAGTATGAAATGCGGTACCCACTGGATGTGTTTACCAGCCTTCGGGGTGCATTCAGCCTGCGGGAAGACAAGGTGCGCGCCTTGAGCTCCGACCCATACACACTCGAAACACCCGACCGCGCGGAGCAACGTGCTACCATACGATTGGCAGCTGTTTTTGATAACACCGTCGACGTGGATATGAACCTGAAAACCGGTTCGAGGGCGAAGTTGTACACCGATGTGATCAAACGATTTGCATTTAATACCCAACCAAACTGGAACCTGAAATTCAACAAAGGGTTCATGACAGTGATCGGATTGGATGCCAGGCATTATCAAATGCTCGACCGGCGTTCGCAACTGGCCATGCGCTTTGCGGGCGCTACCTCCTTCGGATCCGAAAAAATGTTGTATATCCTCGGTGGCGTCGACAACTGGATTTTCCCAAAATTCAACGAATCGATACAGTTGCCCGACGATGAAGGATTTGCCTATCAAGCGCCCGCCGTTCACCTGCGCGGGTTCAACCAGAATATCCGCAACGGAAACTCCTACATGTTGATCAATACAGAATTGCGCGTGCCGATTTTTAAATATTTTTCCAAAAAACCGACGATGGGCAACTTCTGGCGCAATTTCCAGCTTGTCGGATTTTTTGACGCCGGAACTGCCTGGCAAGGCAAAAGTCCGTTCAGCGGCGACAACCCGATCAACATCGTTTACCTGCAGGAAGGCCCCGACGGGCAACCGCCCATCGTAACCATGCGTGTGAATTACTTCCGCGATCCGGTGGTGGCGGGTTTTGGCGCCGGCATCCGTACGCTGTTGTTCGGCATGTATTTGCGGGCCGATTATGCCTGGGGCATCGAATCGAGGGTGGTACAAAAACCATTGTTGCACATTGCCCTTGGTACGGATTTTTAAATAAGCCATATTTTTTCAGGAGCCTGAAACTCCGGGTTCGGCACGCTTATATGCTGGCTCGGGTTCATTGTAATCATGTGAAAAGAACGAGGGGCATACTATTGTTTCGTCAATCAGACAACAATGTTCCTTTCATCCTTCAACATGATGTAATTATGAAATTCAGTTCTCCTACTTTCGTTTCGATCGCCACCTTATTGCTGGCACTTCTGTTTTCTTTTACTGCCGATTCGCGCAATATCACCGGCGATTGCCCTTTGCCGACCGGCCTGACGCTGCTTTCAAATAACGGAACTTCAGCCACCGTTGCATGGGATGCTCTTCCGGGCATCAGCAAATACGCGGTTCAAATCGAAAACAACAACAATGGCACACCGTTTTTCAACCTGGAACAAATCGTCAATAATGCTACCGAGTTTACAGTAAACGGATTGCAGGACAACGGCTCTTATAAATTCAAAGTTCGAAGCTATTGCGGCAACGGCGATCATGGCGACTGGACGGACTGGACGTCTTTCAACAGCACAAGCGGTGGTGGTAACGGTGGCGGGGCTTGCAACACGGTTCCCAATGGTTTGACCGTAACAGCCAATGCTGCTTCGGTAACCCTTAGCTGGTCGGCAGTAAACGGTGCAACCGGATACAGTTATGAAATTGAAAATGCTTTTGGCAACCCGATTTTCCTGCACCTGACCGGCAATGTCAATACAACTTCGGTTGAAATTACCGGTCTGGTTGCTAATGCGTCTTACAAATTTAAAGTCAGAACAAACTGTGGTGGCGACCACAGCAACTGGTCGGCATGGTTTGCTTTCGGCAGCACTTCCGGCGGCGGCGGCGGCAACAACCAGTCGTGCCCTGTACCCGACGGTTTGGCTGCCGCAGGCATCAGCAACAGTGCAGCTACCTTGAACTGGAATGCCGTAACCGGCGCTATTTCATACACCATTGAAGTGGAGCAGGTGCAAGGGCCGGATTTGGTGGAGCAAGTAGTTGGAACAAATACTTTTCCCATCAGCGGGTTGCTGCCATCAACGGCTTACAAATTCAAAGTACGTTCTAACTGCGGCTTGAAACACAGCAGTTGGTCGCCCTGGTTTACGTTCGTTACGCCAAGCAGCATCATCGTTCCAATCGGCAATCATGCCTCAAAATTCAGCAACAGCGGCGCTTTCAACCTGTCTTTATTTCCCAATCCAGTATCTCAGGGAGGCCAGATCACCCTTTCATTTGAGGCGCCGGCTACTCAAGCGGTCAACTTTCTGATTCAAAATGCCACCGGAAAGGCTATTTATCAAAACACGGTACAAAGTCTTGATGGTCAGGTGTCTGAAACATTCAGTGTCGGTCAGTTGCCGAAAGGTTTGTATTTCATTCAGGCTGTTTCAGGCGGTACGTCTGTTGTTTCCAAATTGATTGTTACAGAATAGCAGCAGTCTCACCGCCTTTGGGTTTCATCCGGAGCCGTCTTGCGATCAAGGCGGCTCCTTTTATTTCAAATGAGTTCTAAAACCTGTCGTAAAATTTTTCGATCGCCCGTTTTGTAGCCTATATTTGTTAAATTATCCAGGATGAAACAAATTTCTATGCTGCAAAAATTACTGCTCTCCGTTTTATTTTCAGGTATGTGTTTGCAAGCCGGGGCCTATCAATTGGCCGACGCCCGCCCGCCCGCGCCCGTATCCATGAAGTACATTTTTTACTGGGGCAAACACCAGTGCGATTTGTCGGAAAACAACCAATACCACGGTAAAATGGCAATAACGGTGGGCGAATTCAGGCAAATCATGTTGAACCTTCCGAATTTGTGGAATGGCAAAGAATTAGTGGCAAACCTGACCTTTAAACTGGAAGGCGCCACGGTGGTGGTGTCTGATTACCTGGCCCAATTGGCCCAGTTGGACGCCTATTTATCCCAGCGAATCAAACGTGGAAGTACGCTTTTGATCACAGAACTGCCTTTGCACGATGGAATTCAAGGAAACATTGATATTCAACTGAAAGAAAAGGATGATGTAGAAACGACCGTGTTCGGCTACTCGTCGTCGCAGGATATGAACCAAATGAATACGGTGTTTTTTGAACGGGTAGTGTGGGGGCGTGAGGATATTTATGAAACCAGCGATCGCGATTTTTTCACCGTTCGGGAATTTTGGCAAACGATTCGGCAGGAACCGCTGGTGGAATGGCACCCATATATTGAACCGCGGGCGCTGCGTGTCGATTTGCAATTGACTACCAAAGAATTAACCTCCTTCAGCGTGGTCGCCAAACTGGGAGAAGAACCGTATGCAAGTTATGTGAGCCGGCTCGAAACCTATAAACACATGATCAATCCGGGCGCCACGGTTATACTTAACCTGCAAACCGCCGCCCAGTACGAACTCATGTACCGGAAAACCATGTTTATCGTTGAGGAAGGTGATCCGCGTTTGCGCTTGCGTAAAAAACGCGATCAACATGAGGTCAAACTTCGATGGGGGGCTTGGTCGGAGAAAATCAAAGGCCTTTACCTTCAAACAGCTACCGGAACAAACGGTGAAAGAATTCCGACAGACAAGCCCATTTCAAGAAATTCGGGCCTGACGTTCGCCAATTCGAAAATGTTTTATGAAGAAAACCTGTGGCACCAAACCGCTCCTGAATTTTTTGTCGATGACGAACCCGTTTCAGGCGATGTCGCCTTTCAGGTCACCCTTTCCGACAGCGTTTCTTTTTGGGTGCATGCTTCCAATTTCGAACCGGATACCATCAAAAAGTATTTTCACACGGGAATGACATTTGATAAAATCAGGTTTGATTCGATTCAGGTGGAAGGATACGACCTGCCTCCGATGTCGTTTAATATGTATTTAGTGATCCTGAAAGATCCGATATTGGTGCGTAACGATCTGGAAACCCTGCAAAAAGCCTCCGCAAGTTTTGCAAGGGTTCGGCTGGAAATGCCTGTAAAAACGGAAAAAGGATACAAGTTCTCATTTCAAATACCGGAACTCGCCGCCGCAGCCATTTCAATTTTTGAACCTGATGGCTGGAATTCATTTGTAGCACGCGACATGTATGGTCCGGGAAACACGGAAGTGGAGGTGCCGTTTTCCGCTTTCAGGAATTACGGCAAACACATCGCTTTTCTCAATACGCCGTTTGGCGTGGTGAAAGTAGAGTTTGAACATTGAAAAAACTCAACAAGCGCTTAGGCAGCCAAGTAGGAAACACTTACCTTTGTGCAGTTTCTCGCCGAACCTTGCGCCCTTTCTGTGTGTTTAAAGCGCATTTTTCAACCATTGATTGTTTATGACAAAAAGAACCCTGCTATTGGCAGTTCTCTTCCTGGCATTGGGCGGAGGCGCCTGGTATGCCTTGAGTAAAAAAGACCCTAAAAACTCTCACATTTCATGGGATATGGATTTTGCCATTCGTAACCCGGAGGATATCGGCAAAGTGTTTATCGCCGATCGAAAAGGCCAGTCGGCCACCCTGGAACGGAAAGACGGCCGTTGGATTTACAACGGTCAATACCC
>JAEUUR010000035.1 GCA_016787465.1 Saprospiraceae bacterium
CCGTACACCTTGCCTTGGTAATGCGCGGTGTCTTTGACGGTTTCTTTGAGTTTCATGTCGCAAATCGGATCGACGGTATTGGCTAAAGATGCGGCGGCAACGCCGGCGCCGGGGGTACTTTTCTGTTTGCAGGCTGATAACAGGGCAAATACTGCGAGGAAAGGAAATATATATTTTTTCATTGAAAATTGAATTTGAATCAAACAAAGTACAAAGCTAAACATTTCCCTTTTTTTCTTTGTTTTTAAACGAATCTTTGCCCTTTGAAACGCATAAATACAGCAGACATGAATGTTTCCGACTTGTTGCACCGCGCACTCCGATACGAATGGTTGACGCCGGAGGAAGGCGTTTTTTTGTTTGAAAATGCCGCTACGGCCGAATTGATGTATGTGGGAAATGCCATGAGGCAATACCATGTGCCTGGCGATATCGTTACCTGGATTATCGACCGGAATTCCAATACCACCAATGTGTGCATTGCCAATTGCAAATTCTGCAACTTTTACCGGAGGCCCGGCCATGAGGAATCGTACATCACGACGATGGAGGAGTACCGGGTAAAAATCCGCGAAACATTCGAGTACGGGGGAGAACAATTGCTGCTTCAAGGTGGCCATCACCCCGATCTTGGCATTGATTTTTATACCAACCTGTTCCGGCAATTGAAATCGGAATTTCCAAACCTGAAGTTGCATGCATTAGGCCCACCGGAAATTGCGCACGTAGCCAAACTGGAAGGTATGAGCCATTACGACGTATTAAAAACGCTCCAGGAGGCCGGATTGGATTCCCTTCCGGGGGCTGGCGCCGAAATTCTTAGCGATCGGGTGCGCAGGTTGATTTCCAAAGGTAAATGCGGCGGCGAGGAATGGCTTAATGTCATGCGTGCTGCACACCAACTTCGGCTGACCACTTCCGCGACGATGATGTTCGGTCATGTCGAAACGAACCTTGAACGCATGGAACATTTTGCTGCTATACGGCAGGTGCAAAGTGAAAAACCGGCTGATGCCAAAGGTTTTCTGGCGTTTATTCCCTGGCCGTTTCAAGATGAAGACACGATTCTCCGGAAAATCAAACGTGCGCGCAATGCCGTCACCGGCGATGAGTACGTCCGGATGATTGCGATGAGCCGGATTATGCTGCCCAACATCGTCAATATTCAGGCTTCCTGGCTAACGGTTGGAAAGCAGGTTGCGCAGGTGTGCCTGCACGCGGGCGCGAATGATTTTGGCAGTATCATGATTGAAGAAAACGTCGTTTCAGCAGCGGGCGCCCGTTTTCGCTTTACCGCCGAAGGGATCCAGCAAGCGATCCGGGAAGCCGGATATGTGCCGCAATTGCGCAACCAGCAATACGAATTTCGTGCGCTGCCGGAGCACATTATCCAGCAGGAATTAAATGCGGTGGAAATGATTGTGGATTGATTTTTCTTGTATATTTGTTGATTCATCATGGCAATTGTAATGAGTAACCCGCCGATCATTGAACGGGCAACCCACGCCCCGATACTTTTGCCGGAAACGGGCTTTAGCGACGTGCAGTTTTACGAATTCTGCAACCTAAATAAAGACCTACGGATTGAACGGCAAGCGAACGGCCAAATTATTGTCATGTCGCCAACCAGTTCTATTACCGGAAACAGAAACTTTAACCTTGCGTTGGAACTTGGTTTCTGGAATCGCCAAATCCAGCTAGGATTGGTATTTGATTCATCATCCGGCTTTACGTTACCAAACGGAGCCGTCCGATCGCCGGATGTTGCCTGGATTAAAAAAGACAGATGGGAAATGTTGCCTCAATCCGAAAAAGAACGGTTTGCTGCCATTTGTCCAGACTTCATTATTGAACTTCGTTCCGAATCGGATACCCTTTCAGAATTGCAACAGAAAATGGAGGAATATATTGATTCCGGTTGTTTGCTTGCCTGGTTGGTTGATCCACAAACGCGCACCACAACCGTTTTTGAGTCAGGTTCAGCGCCAGTAGTAGTGCCTTTTGAAGAAAAATTAAGCGGAGGAAAGGCGCTTCCCGGTTTTGAGCTGGTAGTAGCCGCAGTAATTGACTGCTGATTGTTACCAGATACGTTCCAGGTAGATAGTATCGCGTTCCACGGAACTCTTGAAACGCTTTTTTAATGGCTGATAGCCGTCTTTTTCAAAAAGAAGCACCACATCAGGGCACTTTCCCAAGCCGCCGGAAATATCCCGAAACTCAAAGGCTCCAGATACATCTGTAAAAACGCCGGGGGAGCCATAGCTGCGCTCTTCTTCTTTTTGGATGCCTACTTTTTCAATCGGCAAACGGGTTGTTTTGTCTAATACGACTGCTTGAACTTGTTGCACGCAATCGCAGCTGTAAAGCAACAAGCTAAAACTCAGCATCCATAGTGCTTTCATCCTGTTTAGATTTTACGATGCCGCCGTTGGCAAGAATTGCCATCGACATGAAATACAACGATCCGACTTTATCAGTTTCAATAAAATCGTTCATCAGCATCAGCAGGTTGGTCAGGCAAAAACATAGTAGTGCCGCCATGAGCGTCCGACGCCGGCTTGGGTCGGTGGTGCTGTGGAAAAGTGATTCGCCTCTAAGCATGACCACTACGCACAGCAACAGAAAAATAAGCAACCCCGGCAAACCTTGTTCCACCGTCACCATGAGGTAATAATTGTGAATGCCTGACCGCTCCGGGTTGTCGCTCACATAGGTTTTGAAGCTCGAAACCGTATAATTTTTGTAATGGGAATAAAAATTGCCCGGCCCGTAACCCATCCAGGGCTTTTCCTTGATCATGTAAGACGCAGCTACCCAGCGATATACGCGTTCCATGGTGGATATATCTTCGAGTTTAACCGTTGCTTCCAGCAGGTTATCGAACCGGTTGTGCGTGATCGTTCTTTCATAATCGGGGGCAAAGGCAAGCCAATTATCACGTGTGCTCAAAAAACCTATCAACAGGCTGAATATCAGTGCCACCATCACCAGTGCAACTTTCATTAGCCGCCAGCGAACCACCCAATAAATGCCAACTGCTGCGAGCAAGGCCACATACGCTGCACGCGTGTATGCCACGTTGATGGCGAATAAAAAATATAAAATACCCAACACCAAAAACAGCCATTGCCAACTGAAACGTCGGTACCAATATGTTCCATACCATACGTAAGGCAGGAAAACGGCCAGAAGGCATGCGTACATCACGTGGTTTCGGAAGTGCGGCCACATAACGTATCCCACCTCTTCAAAGGAAAAACCTTTGGCGGCATGTCGCACAACCACCGTTGTGACAGCGTATACCAAAGGCACAAAAAACCACCACAGAAATTCTTTAAAATCTTTCTCTTCCTTCAAAAACCGCGATGCCAGGAAATAAAATACGATCACGTACCAACCTTTGGCCAACAGGTATTTAAATGAAATAAAAAAGATTTGAGAGGTAATGGCTGTTACAATAATCCAAAACAGATGCGCCAGCAGCACCAGGGTAATCGGATTTTTCAGGAAAGCAAAATCCACTTTGCGCCAGTTCATCAGGAGCCAGCCAATGCCAACCAACATGAGCAGCCACATAAACTGTTCGGAAGGCAGGTCGGTGGCAAAACCGCCGGGCAGGTTCTGTTCCACTGAAAGGGGCAAGGCGCCCATCATCAGGAAAAATACTTTCCGGATGTCAACCAGTGTCAGCCACAACACTAAAACGGCGGCAGGAGTCAGGGCGATCCACAACGCGTCAAAACTAACGGCGGCAAAAATCGATATCAAAGTGACGATTGCGCACACAGCCACCAGCCACCCTTGCGGATGACCAGCCGGAACAGGAATAAGGCGCAATCGGCGAAGCATCTGGCAGCTTAATTATTCAACGTTGCTTTCCAGTTCACATCTTTGTAGGCATCTGCAATCAGCGCCGCCAAAAGGGTGAACAAAAAGGCGGCAGCTAAAGAGGCTACGACGATAACGGTGCGTTTTGGCCGGATTTTCATAATCGGGCGTTCGGCTATTGAAACCACCTGGATGGCTGGAATATTGCTGTTATAGGCCGCACGAATCTGATAATATCGCTCCAGGTCGTAACTGAACTGACGGCGTGCCTGGAAATGCAAATCGGCAATTACAGCAACCAGCGGCAAACCCTGGTTAAAATTTTGCGCAGAAAAATTGTCGTTGTTTTTTCCGGGGCTGTTGAGTTTTTCCAGGGTGCGTTCGTAGGCGCGCAAGTTGGCCTTGATGTATTCGATGGTGTCGCGCGGGATGATCGGATTTCCAGATAATACCTCCAGGCGCGCCCGCCCACGCAGCACTTCTCCCTGGGCCGTAATCAACTCATTGGTAATTTCATCGCCCTGCTGGCTGATACTATAAATGCCGTATTTGGACTGCAAGTACCGCAAGCTGTCAGCAAGTTTGTTTAATTCTACCTGTTTTACCTTCAGATTTTCGTCAAATGAGGCCAACAGAGTGCCCTGGGTTTTTTTAACCAGGGTCTGGGAGAGTTCATTGATTTTATCACGTGCGGCATTTGCCATATCGGCGGCAAGTTGAGGATCGGTATCTTCAATACTCAATTCAAGCGCATCGTTTTTGTTTTTTTGAACCGAATAATGGCTTCTGAACGTTTCGCGCACCCAAAACAAACCTTCACGGCTGGAAGAATCGATGTCGTAGTGTTTGTACAAACCAAAACGTGCAACCAGGTAGTCGGTTATTTCGTTGTTGTAGGCTACTTCGAGCAAACGATCAAGGTCTTTATCGGTGCCGAAGTATTCGATCATTTTACTTGAAGCGCCGAAGATCAATTCAGGTTTGGACACTTCCGGGCTTGCCGGATAGAAAACCGTGGTTGATTTGTAATAGTTGGGCAACCATAACGCAAAAGCAACGCTGCCGATCAAAGCAACGATACACACATTCCGAATGGCTTTTCTCCAGCGGTAGATCGTGCCGATCAGTCCGAGCAGGTTATCGCGGTGATTCATATACAGGTAAGGTCAAAAAAACAGGCCTCTTTGATTAGAGGGGCGCAAAAGTAGCAAAATAACCGAAAACGGACAGCAGACAAAGTTCGTTCCGTTTACCTACGGAACGAATGAACACATAAAAAGGCGGCTTTTACGGCGATTTTTATCACCCGAGTGCTACATATCGCTTACCTGGCAAGGTCTTTAACGCTCCACGAAATTCGAGGGCCAGCAGGCGGGATGCTAACTCTCCCGGCGGCAGGTTAAGCGCCAGCGACAAGCTGTCGATCGAAATTTCAGGATGGTTTCGCACCGTATCAATCAGGGCGTGCTCGGTTGGGTCGAGGTTGAGCATCAATTGGGTTTGTTGCCTTTTCGACACTTTGGGTTCGTCCCAACGCATGACAGAGGCCAGATCGGCGGCGTTTTCAATCAGATGCGCCTGATGCGTCCGAATCAGGTAATTGCAACCGGCGCTTTTGGAATCTGAGGGCCGGCCCGGAACCGAAAATACCTCACATGAAAGGCGGCTTGCAATACTTGCGGTGATCATGGAGCCGCCCGAAGCGGCGGTTTCCACAACGATCAGGGCGTCGCACATGCCGGCAATGACTCGGTTGCGCATCGGAAAATTTTCGCGGTCGGGCTGGGTTTTATGGCCGTATTCGCTGATCAGACCGCCGTTTTCGAGCATTTTAAATGCGATACTGCGATGAGCACTGGGATAAATACTGCCCAAGCCGTGGCCCAACACCCCTATGTTCGGCACATTGATCGCACATGATTTCCGATGCGCTGTTACATCAATACCATACGCCAAACCGCTGACAATCAGCACGCCAAATCCGGCTAATCCTTCAATCAGCTCCTCGCAAACTGCTTTGCCGTGTTCGGTTGGTTGTCGGGTTCCGACAACAGAAACTATTTTTTCCGAATTAAGTAAGCCGATATCCGAACCTTTGTAAAAAAGCATGTTCGGACAGTCGTAACTTTGTAACAACCGAGCCGGGAAGCGCGGGTCGGTATAAAAAAGCGGATGAATGCCGTGTTCCTCGATAAAAAGCAACTCCCGTTCTGCCAATTCCAGGGCGTTTGAACGTTGTATGTTTTCAATGATAACGGAACCGATACCCGGAATTTTGCGGAGGTCTTTTTTGGTGGCCCGAAAAACGGCCTGTGCACTACCGCAATAGCTGACGAGCGTTTTGGCAGTTACTGCGCCCACTTGAGGAATCAAAGTGAGGGCAATTTGGTGTTGAAGCGTATCCATGAAGCGTTGATTAAGCGATTTTTGACAGGTTGTGGAAACTTTTCCCTTTCAAAAATAACGGTTTTTAGAAATTCGCCAAATAATACGCCTCCTTAATCCTAACGCCGCCTGATTTTTTTGTTCAGACAATTCATAAATCGATGAAACTACCCAGAGCTGAATCATTAATCCTGCTCGCATTTTTAGGATGCGTGGCTTTGTGGGCAATATCCAAATGTTCCGACCGCCGAAGCGATGTGGTACGGCGCGTACGCGACCTGGCTGCCGACGACGATGTGGAAGACCGGCCCGTGAAAAAAGATACGGTGGTGGTAACAACCCCTCAACCCCAACCGCAAATGGTTCAAACCCGCCCCGAACCCGCCCCACCGCCGGCGCCAACACAGTATACGACTACTGCTCCCAAACCAGGCGCTCCACCGGCTACACGGCCTCAGGCAAGCCCAACAACGCCCCAGGCGCAAACAACCAAAGCTCCGGAAAATACCGCTAAGGCTGGTTCCACACTGTTTGTTACCATCGATGGACTTAAAGTGCGCAAAGAGCCGGGCCTCAAAGGAGAAACAGTCGAGCAACTCAAACTTTATGATCCTGTAACTTTTTTAAACCAAAAAACAGAATGGAAGCAGGAAATTAACCTTGGCTCTGAAAAAGTGAACGATCATTGGGTAAAAATAAAAACTGCCGCCGGGAAAGTGGGCTGGGTATTCGGAGCCGGCGTGCATTATTATAAAATGAAGCGCGAGGGATCTGAATCAACAGCCGGAAAAAAGAAAGAATGAAATTGATCAAAGCATATTGGCCGGCCGGAATTTGGCTCTTTATCGTAACTGTTTTATCCACCCGGGGCGGCGTTCCGATGCCGAATTTTAATCTCATCGGCCCGGATAAGGTGGCACATGCGGCTTCGTATTTCGTACTGGCGGCGCTGATGTTGTATGGATATTCTAAAATGTCGGGGCGCACGCCGGGTTTGAAGGGGTTCGCCGTGGTATTTGCCTTGGCGGCTGGTTATGGCGTGCTGATGGAGTGGGTGCAAAAAACGTTTTTCCCCAACCGTTTTTTTGAATTCGATGATATGATCGCCAATAGCATCGGAGCTGCTTTGGCGGTACTTTTTTGGTACCTAAGGAGCAGACGAGAAACGCGGCTAGAATCGCGGATTGATGGGATTAATTGATTTAGCGGATTTTGATTTATAGATTTTACGACTTGAAATTTGAGATGTCATTTCGAAGCGTAGCTGAGAAAGTCATTTCGAGACAAAGACGAGAAACGTGGGATTAATTGATTTCGCGGAGGGATTTGCGGGTTTTAAAATAATCGAAATTGACTATCCTCATATTGTACAGTTAGCCGCGTAGCGGCGGCTCCGTTTATAGAAATGCAGGGTTTAAATCACAAGGGGCGTTAGCCCAGGCACGTTTTACCGGCAAATTCGTGCCGCCGCTACGCGGCTTGCTGCTTATTCCCTGCATTTCTATAAACGGGGCCGCCCCGATGGGGCTGAT
>JAEUUR010000258.1 GCA_016787465.1 Saprospiraceae bacterium
ATAACCGCCAATATAATCACTAAAACCCTCCCCCCATCAACCTCAAAAATATAAAAAATCCCGCAACCCAATACCAACCCACCAGCGAAAATGCATCCCCAACCCCCAAACCATGCAAAAGGTGGCGGTTCGAAATTCGGCGTTCAAAATTCGATATTCGCTGTTCAATCTCCCCGCTCCGCCAGCAAAAACCCTTCTTCAATCGCCCGTTTGGCATCCAGCTCCCCGGCTTCTTTGGCGCCGCCGATCAGGTGTACCCTAATGCCTGCTGCCTCCAGCGGCTCCAGCAAAGATCGATCCGGCACTTGTCCGGCGCAAATAACCACGTTATCCACCGCCAGGGTGCGTGATTCGCCGCCGACCGTCAGGTGCAGGCCGGCATCATCGATGCGTTGATATTGCACATCCGACCACATTTGAACCCCGCGATTTTTCAGGGTCAGCCGGTGCGCCCAGCCGGTGGTTTTTCCCAGCCGATCGCCGATTTTGCCTTTGGTGCGTTGCAACAACCACACCTGGCGCGGCGACGTTTCTTTTTCAGGCGCCGTGATTCCTCCCCGGTGTGTGTACCCGGTGTCGATGCCCCATTCATGGTGGTAATGAGCGATTGCTTCCAAATCACCGCCGGAAGCGAGCTTGGGGGCTGTAAGGAAAATGGCTACATCAAACCCAATACCTCCTGCGCCAATAATGGCCACTTTTTCGCCGACGGGTTTCCCGTCTTGCAGCACGTCGATGTACGACAACACCTTGGGGTGGTCGATCCCTTCGATTTGCGGCGTCCGCGGGGTGATGCCGGTGGCCAGCACCACTTGTTCAAATTTCTGATTGATTAGGTAGGCTGCATCCACGCGGGAATTGAGATGGAGCTGCACGCCGTTCTTTTCGATCATTTTAGCGAAATACCGAAGGGTTTCATAAAACTCTGACTTGCCCGGAATCCGTTTGGCCATGTTGAACTGGCCGCCGATTTCGCCCGACGCGTCATACAAATGCACTTCATGGCCTTTGGCCGCCAGCTCGGTGGCGGCCGATAAACCCGCGGGGCCGGCGCCGACTACCGCGATTTTTTGTTTTTTCGGCAAGGGTGCTGTCGGAGCGGCGTACAGGATTTCCTTGCAAGCCCTGGGGTTAACCAAACAACTGGCGTCCTTCCGTTTGAATACATGATCGAGGCATGCCTGGTTGCAGGCAATGCACGTGTTGATTTCATCGGAGCGCCCTGCCTGGGCTTTGGCCATAAAATCGGGGTCGGCCAAAAAAGGGCGGGCCATGGAAACCATATCTGCAAAACCTCCGCGAAGCAGTTCTTCCGCTTTTTCAGGCGTATTGATCCGGTTGGTAGCAATTAGCGGGATGCCGATTTTTTCTTTCAACCGTTTGGTCACCCACGCGTATGCGCCCCTGGGCACCATTGTGGCGATGGTAGGAATGCGCGCTTCATGCCACCCGATGCCGGTGTTGATCATGGTAGCTCCGGCTGCCTCAATGGCTATGGCTAATTGTTCTACTTCATCCCATGTGGAGCCGTCGTCGACCAGATCGAGCATACTCACCCTGTAAATGACGATAAAATCTTTCCCTGCTTTCTGGCGCACCTGCTTCATGATTTCCAGCGGAAACCGGATGCGGTTTTCGAAACTGCCGCCCCATTCATCCTGCCTGCGGTTGGTGCGCGGCACGGTGAATTGGTTGATCAGGTACCCTTCGCTGCCCATAATCTCCACACCGTCGTAGCCGGCTTCGCGCGCGAGCGCGGCCGAGGCGGCAAAATCCTGGATCGTGGCGCGAATCAGCCGCGGACTCATTTCCCAGGGTTTAAACGGCGAGATATGCGCACGCACTGGCGAAGGGGCCACCAAAAAAGGATGCATGGCATACCTGCCCGCGTGTAAAATCTGCATACAAATCTGGCCGCCTTCGTCGTGTACTGCCGACGTGACGTTCCGGTGTTTGGCAGCTTCATCGCGACTGCTCAGCTTGGCGCCGAACGGCGTGAGCCATCCCTGGCGGTTGGGAGCGATGCCGCCCGTTACCATCAAACCGGCGCCACCCCTGGCGCGCGCCGCGAAGTAGGCCGCCAATGCCTTCAGGTCGTCTTTGTGTTCCTCCAGGCCGGTGTGCATAGAGCCCATGAGCGCCCTGTTTTTGAGCTGGGTAAAGCCGAGATCGAGGGGAGAAAAAAGGTTGGTCATGTTTGTAACGGCAGGGCTAGACCCTGCATTAAATGATTACGCCCCTTCAGGGCTTAATTTTGACGATATGGTGCACAGGTATTTCGGCAGACTTTATTCTGGTTCAAACCACTGCAAAAACGCCAGACAAGGTAATATTTTTTTGTTTTACTGTGGCATTACTATTGGTATGGTTGCCTGCAAATTGAGACATGAATCCCCTGCAGTGGAAGAACGACGTTTACTATGTTTTTCCACGCTTCTTGATAAAGGAGCGTTTCTGGTAGCTTTACAGAAAAACAATCCCGAATTTTGGCGTATTGCCAAAATTCGGGATGAATCATGTTTATGAAAGCCCTTTAGTCCAGGCCCGAATCAGTGTTTGCCGGCGAGGGCATCCATGTGAATCATATCCAACATGATTTGCACCGTTTCGAACAATTGAACGTCTTTTTTGCGGTCTTTGATCCAATCATCATTCCTGGCTACGCGCGAGGTGTCGTTCTGCATTTGTGGCAGATCAGCCGATAGGTTGTACACGTTGAATCCATCAATCGGGCTGAAAATATTGTCGTAACGATCAGCTTCTTCGTGCATTTTTTTATGCCACATTTGATATTTTTCAAGTTGCAGCGGGTAGGTCGACTGGTCTTTCTGCTTCCTTAAGCGGCTGGCGTTCTCATTCACCTTTTTGAAGGTGGCGTTTGCATTTACACGGGTTGCGCTGTTTTTCTTTAGCTGGTCAATGTCTGCGATCCGGTAGGCAGATTGGTTAAACGGCACGGCTGCAATGGTAGTTGATTCCAGTGGGTAGTCGTTTTCCTGCTCTCCGGTTTCCAGTAAATTGTAAAAATCAGGCAGAACGATATCCGGTTTCACACCGTCGAGTTGGGTCGTTTTTCCGGTAACGCGGTAGAATTTTTGCATCGTCAGTTTCATCTGACCGAGCGGTTTCACGGATTCGTCGTTGGAGACGTTATCGAGGTCATAAAAACGCTGAACGGTTCCTTTGCCGTACGAACTGGTGGAACCAACCACTACTGCGCGGCCGTAGTCCTGCATGGCAGCGGCGATGATTTCAGATGCCGAAGCACTGTATGCATTCACCATGATCACCAATGGCCCGGCCCACTGAACACGCGGATCGTTATCATTCATGATTTCCGGTTGCTTGCTGCGGCTTTTTACCTGTACGATAGGGCCTTCTTCGATGAACAAGCCGCTCATTTGTACGACATCGCGCAAGCTGCCTCCAGGGTTGCCACGCAAATCGAGGATGATGCCTTTCACCTGCTCTGATTTAAGTTTATCAATTTCTTTACGCACATCGGCAGCGCAGGAGGTGGTGCCGGAAGGGGTGAAGTCGGCATAAAAATTCGGAAGATAGATATAACCTACTTTGTCGTCCTGGTGAGCGGCAGATGAAAGCATTAACGATTTTGCAAACCCTTCTTCCATGATAACCACATCGCGGGTGATCGTGATAACTCGTTCAGCCCCGTCGGTTTTTTGAATGGTAAGGGTAACCTGTGTGCCTTTTGGGCCCCGGATTTTGGAAACTACATCGTCGATATCCCAACCCATGATGTCTATGGCTTCGGCATCGGTGGAGCCTTGGGATACTTTCAGCACCACATCCTCAGCTTGTAAAACACCTTGTTTCCAGGCCGGGCCGCCTACGACAACCTCGGTGACCTTGGTTTTTTCTCCGTCGCTTTGAAGTCGCGCGCCGATTCCTTCCAGTTTTCCGGACATCCGGATATCAAAATTTTCTTTTTCAATGGGTGAAAAATAGCCGGTATGCGGGTCGAATACATTGGTAAGGGAATTGAGGAAGATTTCCATCCGACGGTCATGGTCCAGCTTTTTCATGCGCTTGTACCACTTGTCGTAGGTGTCGAGTACTTTGGCGCGCACCTCTTTTTCAATGGTGGCAAAGTCTTTTTTCTCGCCTTTAAACTCCGGCTTTTCCTGTTTGTTTTGTTCATCAATTACCCGGCTAAGCACCTCATATTTCATCCATTTCGTCCAGCGGGCACGAAGCTCCGTGTCGTCTTTGGCCCAGGAGAGTTTATCGCCATCGGCTTCAAGCATGTCGTTTTGGGTCAGATCGAGGGGTTGAGCGAGAATTTCCCGGTACCATGCCTGGGTTTTATCCAACGATTTTTCCATCAGGGAAATGGATAAATCTAAAAACTCGAAGGTTCCTGCTTGCGCCTGGTTATCGATTTGGGTTTCATAAACCTGAAGTTGTTCGATATCCTGGCTGTTAAAAAAACGTTTTCCGCCGTCAATATCTTTCAGGTACAATTTGTACACAGATTTTGACAGTTCATCGTCAATGGCTTTGGGTTGGAAATGAACGCTGGTCAGGTGACGCAGAACCGCCTGCATACGCGCTGCGTCGCGTTGTGGATTCGGATCGCCATTGATTGGCAATGCTTCTCTAAGGATGAATGCAATGCCCAGAACTCCAATAAAGGAGAAAAGCAGGTGCGATGGTTTCAATTTCATATTTGAAGAACGTAGTTCAAAATCGGATGAGCCTTTTTGGCGAACTGGTAAATACTGCATGTCTCTACTGGTGTGCTATGAGTGACAAAAATAAGGTTTCTGAATCAGAATGAATTGATTGAAGTTTTTCTAACGCAAGAATGGTTAATTTGTGTCTGCTGAAAGAAATTTTTCTACGAAAGAACAGGATTTAGGGCTATGTTGCTTTTTTTTCAGGTGGTTTTTACTTTTTGATAACACATAATTGAATTCAGAACGGCTTCCAACCCACAATTTCACAGCAAGATACCGGATGTTTGGCACTACCTTTGCCGCATACTGTTCAGTGGATTCAACTAAAACGTTTTGAATCGCACCTAATCGCTTCCAACCTGAAACTGATGATGGATTTATCCTATTTACTTGGCATTCTTGCCCGCCGAAAGTGGCTGATCCTGGCCACCATGGCCCTTGCAGCGCTCGGTGTGTTCTTTTATATCGGCAGCAAACCGGAGCGCTATAAATCCACAGTGGTGATGGCTACCGGGATTGTCAATTACAAAGGCATCAATTCCGACAACTCAGATGCTTTTGTACAACAATATCAAGTCGAAAATGCCTTCTCCAACCTGATCGAATTCGCTCAATCCCGTTCGACCATCAAACTGGCCACGATTGAAATGTTGCAGCGCGATATGGCTGCTTCCGGTGGAAACGGTACGGTAAAACCCCTTCGAGAGCCAAATCGGAGCCTCTCCAGTTACAGCGACGATGAATGGAAGCAACTCTTTGAAGCGCTCCAGAAAATTCAACTCGACAGCCTAACCGACCCATCCTTCAGCCCGCAATTCGATTTTTTACTCGATAAAATCGCTCGCGCATACGGTTACGACAACGATGCCATACTTCGGAGCCTGAGCGTCAAAAGAAAAACCAATACCGATTTTCTAGATATTCACCTAACCACCGAAACACCTGACCTGTCCCAACAATTAGCCGCCACCTATGCCAAACGTTTTCTGACTTATTACTTCAACCTATCTGTGCGTGAAAAACGCAAAAACGTTGAGTCGTATCAAAAACTGGCTTCAGAAAAAAAAGCGGTTGTCGACTCCATTTACGACCTGCGTTTTGAATACCTCAAACAAAAAGGACTACCTGTACTCGGGCGTCAGAGTGAAGAACTGGTAGGTCAGATTACCAAACTCGAACTCGACCGACAACGGGCTTATTCACGCAAACAATCGGCTGCTGAATCGGTCGACCGACTCAAAAAATACGAAAAAGACCGTGAATCTCGCGATGCACGTGAGGTGCAAAGCCGGTTGATGGATAGAAACTCCACTGCCGATCAAATGGAAAAAGTGCGGGAACTGCGGCAAAAAAGTGTGGAAAGCGGCGGCAAAGATCCGGAAATTGAATCCCAACTCAATGAGGCAAATACCGAACTTCAGGAAATGCTTCGCAGCAATGCGCGTACCCAGGGCAAGGCACGCACCGAGGAAGGTAAAAAAACCAAGGAAGACCTGTACAAAGAGCGCGTATCGGTCGATCTCGACCGAATCGACGCGGAGGAAAGTTACAACCGCCTGAACAGTGAAATTTATTCGCTGAAAAACAAACTAAGCGGCATGGTGGTGAACGACGAGGTTTCCACCCGCTTGCAGGAAGAACAAAACCGCGCTCAATATGAGTTTGAAAAGGTGGATGAAGAGTTGATCAAGGCAAAACTGGCCCTTGAAAACGCCGAAAATCCATTGACGATCGTTCAAAACGCCCAGCGCCCGGAGTGGCCGGAACCAAACAGGCAGGCGTTGTTGAGCATATTCGCCGCAATCGTGATGGGTACTCTTGTAATCATTGCCTTGTTTGTGCTGGCCTATCTCGACGGCAGTTTGCAATCGCCGGATCTCTTCAAAAAATACACGGAAGGCCTGCCGTTACTGGGTCAAATACCTGCTATTTCACTGAAAGGTTTCGATTTGGAAAAAATCTTTTCGGCGGAACAAGGTGGCAATTCATACACCGCGTTCAGAGAAAGTTTGCGAAAAATTCGCGGGCAACTGTTGAAATCGGGCGCTCAGGTTTTTCTGATCGCCAGTACCCGTGCCAAAGAAGGGAAAACGCTCGCCATGTTATCGATTGCGCATTCCATGGCGTTCAACAACAAACGGGTGTTGATGATCGATACGAATTTCAAAAATCCGTTGCCAGAATCTTATACCGATCGGCCCACCGCCAACCGGGCTATTTTGAACAAGCTTATGCGCGATCACGGTTTGGCTGAGGTGTTTCAACTTAAATCAAAAACCGTAGAAAGTTCAGAGCCGCAATTGCTCGATATCCTCGGGAACACCGGTTTACATCAATCGCCCAGCGAATTGCTCGATGCCGCTGGTTTCCAGGCGTTTCTGACGGATTTAAAAAATCATTACGATGTCATTCTGATGGAATCGGCAGCATTGAACACCTATTCTGATTCACAGGAGTTATTCCCGTTTGCTGATAAGGTTGTTGCCGTATTTAACGCCAATTCCACTTTGGGAACAGCCGATAAAGAATCTATTTCTGTGTTGCGAAGTCTGGGCGACAAATTTTTGGGTTCGTTACTGACGGAGGTTGACGAACAAAAGCGTTGAACATTTCCTGCACATGAAAAACGCCGTATTTGCCTTGCTGGAAAAAGGCGCCGGGATGATATTGGCGCTCGGTACGGTGATGTTGTTGTTGCGAGGCTTGTCGAAAGCCGATTTTGCGGCCTGGGGACTGTTTTTGGTGTTGTCTTACTTTATTGAAATGGGCCGAAGCGGTTTGTTGCAAAACGGCATGGTTCGTTACCTGGCACTTCACCAGGGGATAAAGGGGCAGCAGATACGGTCTGCCGCACTTTTCATGAATCTAATCTATTCTTTTTGTACGAATCTGGCGCTCTGGGGAATGATGGGATGGATCATACATGCCTGGCAAGCCCCGCAACTGGCCACTATGTTGCCTGTTTTTTTTGTGGCAAATGTAGTTTCTGGTATGATGGCACACTTCAATTTTATTCAACAGGCGCACCATTCTTTTTCCGGTATATTCTGGTCGAATTTAGCTCAAAAGGGAACCTTGTTCGCATGGGTGTTTTGGTGCAAGTTAACCAGTACGAGGCTGGAGTTGGAGGAGCTTGTGTGGGCTATGTGTCTGGGAGCGTGCCTGGGCAGCGCTATATCCTGGCATGCCGCACGACAACTTTCCGAACCTGTAAGGTGGTTTAAGCGCCCTGAACGCTATTGGCTCCACACGCTGTCGCAGTATGGGAAATGGGTGCTTGGCACCAATTTAAGTACAATGTTTTACAAAAATATCGACAAGCTGGTCTTGGGTTACATGTTGGGTCCATCGGCCTTTGCGGTGTATGATGCTGCAGGCAAGGTGACTCAGCTCGTTGAAGCGCCTTCCTTCAGTATTGCTTCCGTGGTTTTTCCTCAAGGAGCGCTTCGGATGAAAAATGAAGGCACAGCGGGCATCAAACGGTTATATGAACGGAGCGTAGGCAGTATTTTAGCACTTATTTTACCATTCATTGTGTTGGTACTGGCTTTCGCCGAACCTTTGATCCGGTTGATTGCCGGCCCCGGGTATACGGAAGGTGCAAACATCCTGCGTATCACCGCGTTTTTTGGTTTATTTTTGCCCTTTGCCGTTCAATTCGGCACCGTACTTGATGCCACCGGAAAACCTGAAGTAAATTTCAGATATACCTGTTTTACCGCTGTTCTAAACCTAGGCTTAAGCATGGTGTTCATTCCCGCTTCAGGACTTTCAGGCGCTGCTACGGCTACCCTGGCCGGCTATGCGATCAGCTTTGTGTTGATGCAGTTGTATTTGAAAAAGGAATTTGGTATTCAGGCATTGCAGGCGTTTTCCTATGTGCCTGAATTTTACAAAACCGGTTTGAATATCTTGAAAAGCAAGCTGGAGCTTTGATTATAGTCAGCGCAACGTGTTTGTGAAAATCGTGATCGCATAATCATTTGAAAGTCAAGAGTTTTTCATCACTCAAATCATTAAAATCACTTTATTTACAGTATAAATACCCAATGTTATGTTCGCATATTTGAAAGGAGAAATTACTTACCGGAATCCGGCTTTTATCGTGGTAGAAGTGAACGGCGTCGGGTACCATGTAAACATCCCGCTGAGTACCTATTCAGCCATTGAAGGACAGGAAAAAGCGACCATTTATACCCACCTGATTGTGAGGGAAGATGCGCATACATTGTTCGGGTTTGCTACGCAAACAGAGCGCACCATGTTTGTGAACCTGATCGGGGTAACAGGCGTTGGCGCCACTACCGCCCAGCTGATCTTGTCGTCGATGACGGTCGATGAGGTGCGTGCCGCTGTGATTGGCGAGCAGGCGCACTTGTTGCAGCGCGTGAAAGGGATTGGCGCTAAAACAGCTAAACAGATTATTCTCGACCTGAAAAGCAAACTCAGCAAGGAAGCAACCGATGCGCCGGTGTTGCTGCCCAATATGGCCGACAACCATGTTCGGGAAGAGGCTTTGTCCGCCTTGTTGGCGCTTGGTTTCAACAGAATTGCCGTACAAAAAGCCCTCAATTCAGTGATTGCGGGAAATCCAACAGCAACTAAAGTGGAAGATCTGATCAAACTTGCGCTCAAGGCGTTGGGGTGAATGATGAATGGCTAAGGATTAATGGCGAATGGCGAATTTTATTGTTTGATATACAACAAGTTATGACTCAAAATATCAGCCATTCATCATTAGCCATTAGCCATTCATCATTAGCCATTAATCACTACTTCTTCCCTGCGTCTTTCAAATATTCTTCCACCAATTGCTTGTAGTACGGTTTCAGTGCAGGTGAAACCGTGCGGAATTGTTCGATTTCAGCGCGGCGTTTTTTCAGGTATTCTTCCAGTGCCGGTGGCATTTTAGGTTGAATTTGCCGGGCGGTTTCGGCCTGGCGTTGTTCGTCCTGTTCGCGTTCGCGCTCTGCTTTTTCGTGTTCGAGCAGCCTGGTCAGGATTTGTTCCTGGCGGCGCAGCATTTCATTGGTCAGGCGTTTATTCACGAGGTCGCGTTCGATTTTATCCATATCGTCCATGATCTCGTCGAGGGCTTTTTCGCCTTTACCTTGTTCTTGCAGTTCTTTTTGTTTTTGGCGCAGGGCATTGCGCAGGGCTGCCTGTTTGGCTGCCAGTTGGGCGAATTCTTTACTGTTGGTGGGTTGAGAGCCGCCACCGCCGCCGCCTTTTCCTTGCTTGTCGAGCCGTTCTTTGAGGTCTTTCATGATCTTGTTCATGTCTTGCTGACCTTTGCTCATCTTATCCTTAGGTTCGCCGTCGCCCTCGCCTTTTCCTTTACCTTGCCCCTTGCCTTTACCCGGTTTTTGGCAGCTTTGGCTTCCCGGCATGCCTGCGGCCATTTGCTGCTGCATGTTTTGCATGGCATCCGACAACAGCAGAGCCAGGTCGTTGAGGCTTTTCATGGTACTTTGTTGTTGCACATTGGCCGTGTTGGTGCGGCGCTCTTCCAGTTCTTCCAGGCTGTGTGCGAAGAACCCTTTGATTTCTGTTACTTTTTCAGTGATGACGCCTGAGATTTCAAATTGCCGGTTAGCCAGAGCCTGGAGGCTGTCTTCCACCAAGCGGAAATCGTCTTTGATTTTATACTGCTGTTGCATCAATTCCACATAATGCGGGGTATTGACGGTTGCAGTATTAACGTCTTTCATGTTTTGTTCCTGGTTGAAAGAAAGCGTCACGAGGTTTTCCAACAATTGGCGGATGGTTTTCAAGTCTTCCTCCATTTGTTTCATTTCGCCGGCCTCTTTGTTCTGCTTCATTTTGTTGGCCATGTTCTTCATTTTGTTGGCCGCGGAGCGCTGCTTTTTGCCGGCGCTTTTATTTTTCTTCTCCCCTATTTCCTGCTTCGCATCGTTCATCTCTTTCTTCGCATCGTTCATCTCCTGTTTATTGTCCTCTATTTCCTGCGGGCGTTTGAGTTCTTCATTTTTTTCGAGCAGTTCTTCCATTTTTTTGGAAAGTTCTTCCATCCGCTCATTCAGGCTTTGTTGTTCTTTTTGAAGCTCTTCAGTGGATTTTTGTTCTTCTTCCGTAGGTTTGGCCAGTTCTTCCTGGTCTTTGGCCAATTGTTCCATTTGCTCAATTTGTTGATCGAGCATTTGTTCTACTTCCAGTTGTTTGTAGAGCTCTTCCAGTCGTTCCAGTTCTTTGGAGAGCTCTTCGTTGTTGAGCTTCATATCCTCCATTTGCTCCAGCGCCTGGTCTTTATTCTGTTCCTGCAGCAGTTTCTGAATATCTTCGAGGAGTTGTTGCATTTCCTCTGTCATGGTTTCTTTGAACAACTCTTCGAACTTCTCTTGCTTTTCCTGCATTTGTTCGGTTTGCTGATTGAACTCCTGCTGCTGTTGTTTATTTTGGTCGAAGTTTTGTTTGGCCTGTTCCATCTGGGTTTGGAGCATTTTCTGACGTTCCATCAGCTTCTCCATTTCCTTGCGGGTTTGCCAATCCAATTCTTTCTTTTGCAGCACTTTATCGCGCAGTTTTTTCAGCTCATCCTGAATTTTACGGCTTTCTTTCAGCGCTTTTTCCAGGTCTTTTTTGATTTCTTCGCTGTTGTCGGCCTGTTGTTGCTGCATTTCATTCAACGTAGGCACTTTGTATTGCATTAAGCCCGTGCGTGCGCTTTTAGAGCCATTCACGCCATCATTATCGAACACTTCGAAGTAGTATTGTACCTCGTCGCCGGGTTCCAGTTGAAGGTCGCGGATGTCCCAGCTGTAGTTATACTGAGCCTGTTTGCCTGCCGGTTTTTCAATTTTTACGGTGTTCATGGGCATTTGGCCGCCCTTCACTTTTTTGACCTGATAGTTGAAGGTCAGGTTTTGCAATCCGTAGTCATCGGAAGCATCGCCGGCGAAAAAAGACACTTTCAGGTTAGAACTGTCTTTAAATTCCTCCACTGAAATTTGAGGGTGCAGATCGGGGATCACAGTAATCGTGTAGGCCACCGAGTCGGCGCCACTGAGCAGGCTGTTGCTCAGGAATACTTTGTACAATTCATCTTTGAGTGCCCGGTGTGAGTACTGGAACAACTCGTCGTCGAAACGTTTGGCTTCAGCAGCGCCGGCGCCACTGAATTGAATGGAAAGGTTGTCGGTGTTTTGAGCATTGAACACCCAGCCGATGTTGGTGCCTGCGGGGATAACCAGGTCGCCCACATTTGACAGCTCTTCAGATGCCCGTCCGATGTAGGCCGGGAAGTTCAATTTAGTGGAGAATGAAAGGATATTGGGTTTCCGCAACACATTCAACAGGTAATCGCGGCTTTCCACAGCGCCGGCGAACAGATTGAATTTGGTATCTTTTTGTACGTTGACGAATTTGTAGCTGAACTCGTCGGCTGCGTCTTTCGCAAGCCGGTATTGAACGTTGCCCAGGTTGATAAATACTTCATTGGGCAAAACGGAACCTTCCACTTTTACCCGAAGTTCGTAATCGGAAAACTGAACGGCTTTCAGGCTGTCGACATTGATCACAAACTTGAATGGCGCCGGTTTTTCAAATTTGGTATTGCTGTTCCATAGCCGCATGGTGCCTTCGCGGATAATATTCGGAGCGCCGAGCAGCAAAAAGAGCAACATCATGATCGGCGGCAGGGCATACCGGAGGTATTTCCGATTTTTCCCCAAATCGATGGCGGCCTGGAAGGGCACCAGCTTAATTTCATCCGTTTTTTGGTTGATACTGGCATTGATCAGCTCCGCGTAAATGGCATTGTTGCTTTGCTGCTTCAATTGCAGGATATTCAGCAACTTATCTTTTACATTGGTGAAATGCTGGCCGATAATCGATGCCGCCTGTTCGTGGCTGATGACACGCCCCAGGTTGAAATAATGCATAAGTGGCAACGCCACCCAACGCCAAAGGGCAAATGCGCTGACGCCGGCAAAACTCCACAACAGGAAGGTGCGCATCCCGGTTCCGAAGTACAAATAGTATTCGGCGACATTGAGCAAAATAAATAAACCGAGCACAGCGCCCACCGTGTACAGCGATCCGCGGAGCAGTTGGTTGATGTAAAACTTGCGGATGAAAGCGTCAAGTTTCTCAATCAGCAGGGTATAATTGTCTTTTTGCATCATATTTCGTCAGAGGTCATGGCCGGATATAAAGACCAGTTCTATGCTATAAAGGTTGTTTAAGGAGGGGCAAAATAAACGGTTTTTTGGACGAAATGTTGAAGGAATTTGGTTTTTAACCGCAGGTTGACAAATAATCGCTATATTTTATCTGCCTTTCCAATAAAACCACTTAAAACCGGGCATATATTTGCCCGTTACTTATGGCCGACGACAAATCACATCCGGTAACGGCGGAGTTATATCAATCCATTGCCCGAAAGGTAAAGGATGGCGCCTGCGTTTTGTTTCTTGGCGCCGGCGCTGTGATGGCGAAAGGTGAAGATAATCAGTTTGCGCCGTTAACAACGCTATGCGCCAAACACCTGGCAAAAAAATATCAGCTCGCTCTTTCTGAGGAAGAAGCCCGATCGCTGTCGTATGTATGCAGCCTTTTGCGAGTCCGGAATTTATCAACGGATAATGTGCTGCAGGAAGATGTGGCAGCGTTTTATGCGGAAATGGCCGACAAATGCGAGTTGCATCCGATCCTGGAGCAACTGTGTGATTTGAGGTTCCGTATTATCATCAATGCCGCGCCCGATAACTTTGTGGCTCAATTGTACGATCAGGTAGCGCAACCCTATTTTTCCGATTTCTACAATTTTTACAAACCGGCTTCCGGCTTTAATTTTGAATTTGAAAAAGACCACCGCCTGGTGGTGTACAACCTGCTTGGTTTTTACAAAAAGCCTGAATCGCTGGTACTGACTTACAAACAACAGCTGAATTATATCAAAAAGATCGTCGGCGAACAACAGAACGAACGTTTGCCCGACGGGCTCACCAACGCTTTCAAAGACTTCAGGCACCACTTGTTCCTGGGTTTTGATTTTGACGAATGGGCCCTGCGCCTGTTGCTCGATACTTTGTACAAAAACGTACGCGACAATATTCAACCGTACGCATATCCGACTAAAACGGAAGAACCGACTGAATCCGACACCAAAGTATTTTTTCAGGGTGAGTTCGGCATGCAATTCCCCGGTGTCGATATGGAAACATTTGTACAGAACCTGATCCAACATTATCAAAGCCTGGATGGCGCAGCGGCTGGCGTATCCACCGAAGCGCCAAAAGCGAAAATACTGGTTCTTTACAATGAAACCGCCGATAAAGACGGGTTCGACCAGCTTCACAAACACCTGCGCGCCTTGCCCGCGCAGATCGTGACCCTCGCCGAAGGCATCGGTCAGGGTGATATGCAAACGTGGCTAAGGCAAATGCTGCAAGAATGCCAGGTGGTGTTGCCTTTGCTCAGCGCCGATTTTTACGATCCCGCTTCCAACCCGGCCGTATCCTTGCTCGCAGAAATTGCCCAGCGCAACAATCCCAGAAAAGGATGCCTGGTCATGCCAATATTGATTAAAAATGTAGCGCTCGACGGACCGCTCGCCAGTCTGGCCACACTCAGGCCGCCCAACCGCTTGCCTTTGTTCGGGCAGGAATCGGAAGCGCAGTTCATTTCCGACACAGTGGATAGCCTCAAAAAATACATCGACAACCTGAGCCGATCATGAAACAAAAAGCCATTATCCTGCCGAGGCGCTATCCGGGTTTGAAACCCTTCGAGCGCAGCCAGCAAGCCGTTTTCCACGGCAGGCAGGATGATGTACAACGTTTGTCGAACCTGGTCCTGCGTGAAAAACTGGTGGTGTTGTTTGCTAAATCCGGTATCGGAAAAACATCCTTGTTGCAGGCAGGTGTGGCGCCCGAACTGGAACGGCAGGAGTTTGTGCCGCTGCTGCTGCGCACCGAACGCACCGATCAGGCCCTGCTGACCAACATTTCTGAACGCCTGGCAAATGCACCGCAATTGAGCGGTCGGAATACCACAGGTGAAAGGCCCGGCCAACCTCAAACACTTTGGGAACAATTGAAACGGCTGGAATTCGACTTAAACGGACTCCCCGCTACCCCGGTGTTGGTATTCGACCAGTTTGAAGAAACATTCACCTTGTCGCACAAGGATACAAGCAGGATTTCATTCCTCAATCAATTGGCCGATCTGGCTAACGGCACCATGCCCGAATCGTTGAGGAGCGACCTGCTGCGCGATTTTAACGCCGGAACGATCAACATGGAAACCATGCACTGGTGGGAACAACAACCCGACCTGCGCATCGTACTCAGCATCCGATCCGATTTTTTGCACATGCTCGACAGCATGAGCAACCGGATACCCGGTATTTTAAAAAACAGGTATCACCTCCAACCGCTCGACCGTGAAAAAGCCCGGGTGGCAATCATCATGCCTGCCCAGGCGGAAGGTCAGTTCGCCAGCCCAAAGTTCAACTACACAGAACCTGCGTTGCTGGAAATGATCGATTTTTTGGCAGGGAACGTTTCGGACGACAAAAACGACATCATCCTGGAGGCCAGTAAAAAAGACAACATCGAAGCCGTCAACCTCCAAATCGTTTGTATGGATGTGGAGGAGCGGATCATCGATCATCAACAAGCCGCCGATTTCCAGGTTACCCCCGACTATTACAACGGCAAGGAAGGATTACATTCTTCCATCCGGAATTTTTATGCCAACCAGCTTGAGCTTTTCCCAAAAGCTTATGTTGAACGCATCGAGCAAAAAAAACAACAAGGTTCGCAGGTTGCCGAACGCGACCTTGCACTGGCAGCCAAGGTCCCCCCGAAGCTAGAGCTTCGGGGAACAAGTTCGCAGGTTGCCGAACGCGACCTTGCACTGGCAGCACTGCCAGTAGAAGCATTGAATGGTATCGCACAGCGGCTCATTGAAGAAAGCCTGATCACACCAGGCAACAGACGAAACAGTGTGGTCGACGATACCCTGATTGCCGAACATGACATTTCCTCCGACTTCCTTGACACCCTGGTTGATAAAAGCCGCTTGCTGCGCAAAGAACCTCGTATCGACGATTTTTATTATGAAATTAGTCACGACACACTGCTCCCTGCCATCATCGAATCGCGCAACCAACGTCGGGAAAAGGAACGCATCGATTCTGAAAAGGCGGCATACGAAGTACGCCTGGCAGAAGAAGCAAAACGCCGTGAATCCATTGAAAAAGAATTAAAAACGACGCGCCGCCAGCGCAGGTTAGCGCGCACGGTAGCTGCGCTGTCTGTTTTGCTGATGATCAGTATGGTCGTATTTGGCATCTGGTATGCCTGGGATTACCGGGAAACCGCCATCGATCAGCTGGAAAAAGCTGAAGAAAATACCCGTATCGAACGGTTTGACGCGGCGAAAGAAGGGTATTTTGAACTGGCGCGCCATACGTCCAGACAGTGGTTGCTTCAAAATATGGAGCCGCCCAAATTTATTCATGAGGAGCGCGTTATCGTCGATTCTCTTTCCAAACTCTTTGAGGTTGCCAGCCTGGCAGAAAAACAAGCCAACGACCTCCAGCTGGTCAACGAATTCTCCAAAGCGCTGACCGCCTACCAAACTGCAAACGATGCCTACGTCAACTACTTGTCCTACATCAACGGACATCCCCTTGCAACAAAAAATGGGCAACGGCTGCGTGTCGACACACACCTTGTAAATGTAAAACTCAACGTGATGTTGGTGCGGGAAAAAAGCGTTTACCAAACCATTATTCGCGAGTTCAAAATCAGTCAGCGCGATTATGAAGTGTTTGAAGAAGCCGGATTGTGGGGGCAGGCCTTGCGCAACTTGAACCAAATGCAAAAATTGTTACCGGAAGACAAGCATGACCGCTTTAAACTGCAAAACGACGTCAATCTCCACTCCAGCATTGAGCAATACATAGAGACCCGACGACAAACGTGTATTCGGAATATGCAATGATCGCCCAGCTTCAATCAACGATTTTTACCGGTACCACCAAACAACCGCAAACGTAATCACCAGCAGAATCACGGCCAGCACCCGGTAGTTCTGATACCACGGTAAGCCCTTCAGCGCAGCTGTATCTTCCGCATATACGGCATCATTCCAGGTCATTCCGACAATTTTTTCTACAGGCGGCGGCGCCGTAGCCAGGCTGACCGCGATTTGCACTACGGCACAAATGGCCAGAATGATCGGCGCTTTTACCAAAAAATGCACGCCATTCCATGCTGATGAAATTTCTGAAACCTGGCTGACTACGGTGAAAACGGCAATCACCAAACCCACCATGAGTGCTGCAAATGCGCCGTCGGCGTTGGCGCGTTTCCAGAACAAACCGAGCAAAAAGATGGCAACTACCGGTGGGCTGATCAGTGCCAATACGCCTTGCATGTAATTCATCAAAGACTCAAAATTGGCAATTTGAGGCGCCCACAGCACGGTAAGTACCATAAAGACGACCGTTGCTATTTGTCCGGAACGAACCAATGCTTTGGAGTCCATGCCAGGTCGCATTTTTTGCACAAAATCCATGGTGACCAGGGTGGATGCGGAGTTCAGGGTAGCGCTCACTGCCGAGGCCATAGCGGCCAAAAAGCCGGCCACTACCAGGCCCACCAACCCCGCCGGTAACAAGTCGAATACCAGGGTAGGGTATGCGCCATCTGAGAAGTTTTTGAGCTGGCCGGAATACATCTCCTGCAGGTTGGGGTACAGTTTGATCGCTGCTACACCGGGAATAACCAGTAAAAACAAAATGGGCACCTTCAACAGGGCAGCGAACAAGGCGCCTTTCCGCGCTTCATTGGCGTTTTTAGCACTGAGCGCGCGTTGAACGATAAACTGATTGTTACACCAAAAGTAAAAACCGAGCAAGGGCACGCCCAACAGCAAGCCCTGCCAGGGCATATCAGGGTGATCGGAAGGTTGTACCAAATGCATGAACGAAGGATCCGTTGCATTGGCATGTTCCACGATCGCATCATAACCTCCAGCTTTGTCGTACACCATGAACATCAAAATCACAGCGGAAATCAGCAGTATGACGGTATTTACCATTTCTGTGCGCATGACAGAAGAAAGCCCGCCCACAATCGTATAGCCTGCGGCAAAAATGGCCAACAAAGAAACGATGAGTACTGTATTTGCCTCGGGATATACCAGTTTGGCGATCACCACACCGGCGAAGAGGGTGCCGGCCGTATCAATGAAAATATTTCCGATCAAGGTGATGAATGAAAAATAATAACGGGAGCGCGCATCGTACCGTTTTTCAAAAAATTCAGGCATGGTGTACACCTGCGATTTTAAATAAAACGGCAAAATGAACATGCAAAAGAAGGCCAACACTACCGATGCCATCCACTCGTAATTAAAGAATACAATCCCGCCCTTGTACGCGCCGCCGGTTATGGCGATCAATGAGTTGGAAGAGATGTTGGCGGAAAACATGGAAATCCCGATCACATACCAGGGCATATTCCGCCCGGCCAGAAAATACTCCTCTGAACTGCCCGCCTTGCGATGATAAATGCCGTAAGCAACGATCGCAAGGATGTAACCCAGGATGATAACCAGGTCGATAGTGTAAAATTTAAAATCCATACAAATAGAAAGCTGATGAGTTAAAACAATCAGTCTTGTTTTGGAAAGGCGGGCAAGAATACGAAAATTGTTTCGATTGATTCGATTGAGTATGTGGACAGAATTAGTTTTGGGAAAAATGTTCAGTTTCTGCAGATACCTCCCTAAGGTCGGTATGACTGCTCGCACAGAGGAAAACCAAGTTCATCGGATTTCTCACTTCGTTCGAAATTTTCCCCAACACAGCATATTTTCGAGCGTCAGCGAGACGCTATGTTTGCCGTTAAAAGCAAAAGCTCCAAGTAAATGGTTAGATTTGAATAGCAGTTCACCAAAACTTGGAGCAAAAATGAAATCACAAAGTAAACAAATTAATTTTGAAGGGCATCCTATTCATGTAGGGATTGATGTACATAAAGCCAGTTGGCAGGTAACAATTCAACCCATTGGCGTAGTACACAAAACCATTCACATGTCACCTGGAAGCCCATTCGTTCTACAAGAATATCTAATGCGGCACTACCCAGGGGGTCAATACCAATGCGCGTACGAGTCTGGTTTTTGTGGTTTTTGGATTCAGGAAGAATTAAGCCGTTTGGGGATGGTTACGAAAGTCTTTCATGCGGGAGACATTCCGACAACGGATAAAGAAAAGCGTCAGAAGACGGACAGCCGCGATAGTCTCAAGATAGCCAAAGCCCTTTATCAGGGGGATTGTGAATCGATATATATTCCGCAAAGGGAACAACAACAAATGAGGAGTTTTGTGCGCCACCGAGAACGTCTGGTTGTGGATCGGCAGCGTATCATGCTTCGAATAAAGTCTCATTTGTATTTTTATGGCATAGAAGCCCATGCTGAGGAGATTATCTGGAAGCGAGATTGGAGTGGCAAACACATCAAGTGGTTGGAAGAAGTGGCTCAACACAGAAATGATTGGACATTGATTTCCATGTTATCGGAGTTGTCATTTTTGCGCAAAATGGAAAAAGGTGTTTTGTTACAATTGAGAGTCATGTTCAAGAGGGAAAAATATCAAGGTGCGTTGAATTTACTACGGAGTGTTCCAGGAATAGGCTTTATCAGTAGTGTGGTGATTTTAACAGAAATAGGTTTGGATTTTGGGCGGTTTAATACATTTGATCGTTTAGGAGCCTATTGTGGTCTGATGCCGGACACTAAAAGCTCGGGTCAAAGCGAGCATGTAGGCGATATCACACAGCGAGGAAACACTCGTTTGAGGTCTACCCTGATAGAAGGTGCTTGGGCTGCCATTTATCGAGATATGGAATTACGCCTGTGTTATGAGTCCTACAAGAAACGGATGCCCCCACAAAAGGCAATTATCAAGATCGCCCGAAAGTTGCTCAATCGTATTCGGAGAGTGATGTTACATCAAGAAAACTATCGGCAAATGATTGCCGTTTGAATAAAATAGTCCTTTGTTGCAGTATAACGAACTTACGGGAGCGACCAATAACGGTTTTCTGCGGCGCCCAATACATACATTGGAAAGACCGCTTAAGCGAGACTTCGGCGCTCCCTCTTTTTAACATAAACAGCATCTTGCAGCGCCTTCTTGGAAGAAAGACTGCTTACAGGAGAGTGGTTAAAAAGCACCAAAGGATTACCCGAAAAACTTCAGATCGGAGTGTGTCGACGTGAAGGTTATACTGGGAATGTCGCACTAAAATTGAAAGGGGGCATACCCGCCCCCTTTCAAAAAAATATCGGAGTGTGTCTCTGATCTGGTTGCCTAAGAATAACACGAAAAATATTGCAAAAATCTCGTCATTTGCTTGGATTGCAACACAGGAGAAAACTGATGATCAATTGCTTCTTTTT
>JAEUUR010000259.1 GCA_016787465.1 Saprospiraceae bacterium
TGCTGAAACGGCGGCTAAGTAGGGGGGGAAGTGTTTTGGTGTTTTGGTGTTTTTGTGTTTTAGAGGAGCGTTGCTTCTGGCATGAGAGAAGAAGAGTCCAATTCATCTCAAATACAAAGAGCGAAGCACCTCTAAAACACTAAAACACAAAAACACAAAAACACAAAAACACAAAAACACAAAAACACAAAAACACAAAAACACAATTTTTTTCAACACAACTGCAACTTTTTTGTCGAAAAATGTGTCTATATGAAATCGAAACCTTAATGATTAACAACTCATTGTTTTTCAATTGGATTCAGTTAATTTAAGGTTCAAAAAAATCGGTTTTGACACCTTCGTTTGTCGATTTTTTGTCGAATTTATCAAAAGCACCTTACTTTCGTCCTGGTTTTTTCCATACCAATTCTTATGAAGCAAAAATCTACTTTCAAATCTCTTTTTTTAGCAGCCTCCATATTCAGCCTTTTTGCCTTTGTGTTTGTCAATGTGCAATCAAAAGCCAATATGATTCCTACAGGCGCGCCAACAACCCTGGTTCAACCACAAATGGTGGAAGAGAATGAAAATGAAGAAAGAGAAGTAGCCGTTCCAGATGTGACTGTCTTAGGTCGACTTTGGGAAATTGCTCAGCGGCTCCTTGATCGCCGTGGTTAATTTTTTTCCGGCAGAACCAATTCAAACTCTACACGTCGGTTAGCAGCACGTCCGGCTGCTGTTTTGTTATCTGCAACAGGTTTGGTTTCGCCCAATCCTTTGGATGATAGTCTATCCTTGGCTACACCTTTTCCAACCAAAAATTCGACACACGCCTGCGCCCTTTTTTCTGAAAGTATTTGGTTGGTTTCATCTTTGCCCTGATTGTCCGTGTGCCCTTCTACCGACAAAGAATAATACGGATATCGCTGCATGATGTCTGCAATATCACCAAGTATTTTGTTTGATTCGGTTTTAAGAATTGCCTTGCCGGTTTCAAACTTGACAGCCTTTACTGCCAGTTCCAATTTTTGGCGGTCTTTTTTCTCTACATCCGGACAACCTTTATTTTCAATCTTGCCTGCAACAGTAGGGCAAACATCTTTTCTGTCATCAACTCCATCTCCGTCGGTATCCGGACAACCATTAAACTCAACTTTCCCAGCGATGAGCAAACAAGCATCCAGCTTGTCTTCCACCCCATCGTTATCCGTATCACGCACCGGGCATCCATAATAATACTCTGCCGGGCCTGCTTCTGCCGGGCAGGCATCTTTTGAATCAGGAATACCATCCTCGTCGGTATCCGGACAGCCGTTGAATTGCGGCAACCCGGCTATGGTTTTACAGGAGTCCTGGCGATCTTCCACGCCATCCAAATCAGTATCCGGGCAACCTGCAAATTGAGGAAGACCAATGATTGTAAGGCAGGAATCCTGGCGGTCTTCCACGCCGTCGCCATCAGTATCCGGGCAACCATTGAATTGAGGCAAACCTGGCACTTTCACGCATTGGTCGTCCACATCTGGCACGCCATCATTATCCTCATCCTTTAACGGACATCCGGCTAATGCGCGCACTCCTTTTTTATGCGGACAATCATCAAAGCGGTCTTCAATACCATCTTTATCGGCATCGGGACATCCGACTGTAAGTGCCGAACCGGGTATTGATGGGCATTTATCCAGTTTATCGGGTACACCGTCTGCATCTTTATCATTCGGCCCAAACCTGAATCCAAATCCTACTCCGGCATACCACCACCAATCCGGTTTATCCGGATTTCCAGAAATACTTATTCCATCCAGGTAATCAGAACCAGGTGAATGGGTACTTAACTCCATGTTGAGTACCAACTTTTTGGTTAAATCAAAGTTGAGTCCACCACCAGCTGACCAAACAAAATCAATATGGCTGCTTTTGTTGTTAATTCGATCCTTTGCGACAGCCGGGGCCAGCAACGACAACCCTTCATAATAATCATAGGTAGGATCTGCGTGATAAAGTGTGCCACCAGCGCCTGCAAACACGTACGGGAAGGGGAAAAACCTCTTTTTTTCGACGATAGCGTACTCGGTATATTTGTCCAACTTGTACACTACCGTATCCCGATGACGAAACCTCCATTTCCCTAATACGTCCCACTCAAGTCGAGCCGCAAGTTCAGACACAAAACCTTTGGTCTTAAAGTCGCGTTCTTCTCTCCATTCAACAGGCTCAGTGTAATTCCGGTCTTCATCAGAAAATTTTGAATAGAAAAAATTTCCCCTCAACGCAAGGCTGTGGAAAAGGTATTTTTTGACGTAAACCTGTGCCGCAGGCGATACATTTTCTATTTTTGTTACATCATCACTGGAAATATCACCGTTCAGCCGAAGAGCCCCAAAAGAAAAGCCCCATTCCGGCCTTTTTTGCAACACATGAACCGTATCTGCAAAACGAGTTGTTTCAGTACGTTCAACGTTCATCTGAGCAATAACTTGGTTACTGCTCACCCCCAAGAGAAGGAATGCAAAAAGGCGGTAAATCATTTTATTAAACTAAGTAAGAAGGCAAATGTAATTAATGATCTTTGAGCCCAATGCATTTAAGCCTTAAGAATTGCAATGTGTCTTTAAATCTACATATTAAAAAATGAAAATTACGAGCATTCACTGCGGATATTTCAAACTGGACGGAGGCGCTATGTTTGGCGTTGTTCCGCGAAAAATGTGGTCGAAAATGAATCCGCCCGACGAACAAAACATGTGCACATGGGCCCTGCGGGCATTATTAGTACAGACAAAACGCAGAAATATATTGTTTGATACAGGTATCGGAAACAAACAGGATGATAAATTTCGTTCCCATTTTCAACCGTTTGGAGACGAAAACTTGTTCACTTCCCTAGAAAAAGCCGGGGTGAAACGAAGCGATATTACCGATGTTTTTCTGACTCACCTTCACTTCGATCATTGTGGCGGCGCGCTTTGGAAAAATGAGCGCACCGGAGTCGTAGAATTGGCATTTCCGAATGCAACGTATTGGTCGAATGAACGGCATTACAATTGGGCTGTTCTACCCAACGAACGGGAAAAAGCATCTTTTTTAAAGGAGAATTTTGAACCGCTCCGACAAATGGAACGCCTCAAATTTTTACCGGTAAAACAAAACGTTGAATTCCTGCCTGGGATCAAGGTGCTGTTTACGTACGGACATACTGAAGCGATGATGATTCCTGTAATTGACGTAAATGGGAAAAAAGTAGTTTACTGCGCCGACACGCTTCCTTCGCAATGGCATGTTGGAATGCCGTATGTTATGGCATACGACATCAGGCCGCTTCAAACCTTGAAAGAAAAGGCTGTGTTGCTTAAAAAAGCGGTACGAAATCAATATATTATGTTCTTTGAACATGATCCGGTTGCGGAGGCCTGTACCTTAGAGCTGGATACAAATGGAAGGGTTGTGCTTTCCCGACTCGGAAAACTGGAGGATTTACTTGACTGAATACGCTCTAAGGAAGTATTCACCACGCAATAAAAATCTCACCGACAGGTTTAATTTTGCCCGATCAAACAAGAAGGACATGATGAAGAAAACAACTGTTGCCTTATTGGGCGCGACTATACTTATTGCCTTTGGTTGCGTAGGCAAAAAAGTATTTAATACTGAAAAAACCACCCGTATCGCTGTCGAAAACCGTGAAAAAGTATTGGTGCAGGAGATGCTGGATCGAAAAAAAGAAGCCGCTGAACTCATTAAAAAAGTGGGCGATCTGAACCGTACAATTGGCAACCAAGAGTCCGAGATCAAAGAATTGGAACAGGAAATTGTTGCCCGTACCCAGTCCATGGGTGCATCAACCAGCAAATTAAGTACAGAAAAAGCAAATCTTGAAAAACAACTGGCTACCACCAATGAACTGCTTGAACAAAAAAATGATGTCTTGAGCCGCATCAAAAACGTCCAAACAAAGCGGAAATCGATCTTATTGGAGTTGGAAGCAAGTCTGAAAAAAGCCCTGGAACCAAGTATGGCTTCCGGTGTAACAGTGATGGTAGCGGAACAAGCCGTTTCAGTATTGGCCCCGGACAAGGCCTTGTTTGAACCGTCGGGATTGGCCATCAGTGCCAACGGGAGAACATTCCTGACTTTACTTGCCGAATTTTTGGCGGCCCGCCCTGAATTGGATGTGGATGTAATTGCTTACACCGATAATGCCTTGCCTCCAAAGGAAAAAACGTTAAAAGATACCTGGGAGTGGAGCCTTCAGCGATCGTCAATCATTGTCAGAACAATGTCAAAAGAATTGAATACCAATGCGAACCAGCTATCCCCCATCGGCCGGGGTGAGTTTTACCCATTGACTTCCAATGAAACCCCGGAAGGTCGCGCTCAAAACCGCCGGACTGAATTTGTGTTTCACCCCGTATTGCCCGCCATACCATCTGCTGATGAATGAACTTATTTTGGGGCATTTGCCAAATCACCGAAATTCAGGGATTTCCAGGTAAGAACTTGCATGTGTCTTTCAAAAATCAGCCGCTTTTTTTGTACCCCATCCCGAATTTCCGATTCGGTCATTTGAGGATACATATTTAACCCAGGCAATGCGTCAATTTGGCTTTCCAATACGTGCAGGTTTTTCATTGAGACCTCAAAAATCATAAATTGTACATCGATGGCTCCTTTTGCTGCGCCGGATAAGTTGTACCTGGTGATAAAAACATCCCAGGCTATACTTGAATTTATGACCATCAGAGCGAACAGCGCCCATGCATTTTTACGCCAAATCCACATGGCGGTTTTGGTGAATTTTATCTTTTGGTACAAGGTGACCAAGCCATAAAACACCAGTATCAGAAATAGCACAACGCCTATCCTTTTGTATGCCAATCCATGATATTCAATGTATCGTGCATTGCGAACACCTACCGACAATGCTAAAATTGCGTTTTGCGCCAACCAAATATATGCCGCGGTTTTTAGTTTGGCATTTGCAGGATAAAAATTGATATTTGATCTGAATGTATAAAAAAGCACTGCCATCGCCAGCAGGATAGAAGAAATCAAAAAATAAGTGCCTTCGTGTACATATCCTTTTAAATCCTGCAGTGCCTCAGTATCAAACCCAAACCACACGTAGGTGATATCAGTCAGGTTAACCAGCAACAACAAGCCATTCAACATCCATAGCAAAATCAAATCCTGCTGAAATTCTCTTTTTAAGCCCATCATAAATCGAGACTCAATGTATCTATTTTTGGGCGGTCTGATCCTGTGCAACTCATCACTACTTGTTAAGTCATCCTTAGCAATACCTGACTGATTTTTCCAAAAAGCGGCCCCGGCAACAAAAAAACCGAATATCCAAAAAACGAGGTGCGGCCAGGAAATATCAAACGTAAATATGCGACCAACCTGTGCCCAAAAACGGTCGGCCCAGAGTGCGAATTTTTCGTTTGCCGCGTAGTACAAAAGGTAAAAAACGGCCACAACCATAAACGGAACAACGGTCAATCCCATTTTTTTAGACCATGAAATACCCTTGGCGTTTGATTTTTGATCATTGGTATTCAACGCTTCATAAAAATGCCTGGGCGTTTGCAGCCACCCGGTCAAATATTGTCCAAGTGCATTCAATACAAATCTGATTTGTGGTTCCTGGGCAAAACCAGCCGAACACATCAAGGCTACCAACGTACTCAATTTGGCAGCCGCCGAATTGTGCCAAAGTACCATCAGTGCAGAAAAAATCGCTCCGAAAGCGGTTACGATAAAAGATCGGGACAACCTGCTTTGAGGAAACAACAACCACAAAATTGCCACAAAAAATACCGCATATAAAAGCAGGTTCAAGCCCAATTTTTCTTCCCAAAATAGAAAATTGAAAATGATTGCGCCGCCAATTACACTTAAAAGAGAGAGGGAGGTGTTCTTCATACGAACTTGAGTGTTTCAGCCTATTAACGACAATTGCAGGCAATTCGTTGCTTGTTACTTAAGCTGTCGGCCAGTAGCGAATTATTTTCCCCGGAATCCTGCTATTGTTGCCAACTTTGCCCTCCATTGCAATCCAAAACGAAGTAGTTTTCATGAGAAAGTCTGTTTTATTAACGTTGCTTGTTCCGGCAATTATTGCCATAGTGGCAAACCTCCCGTCCGGCAAAGCAGCTAAACATTTTCACAGCAAGGAAGAGTTGGCATTATTTAAACAGTTCGGGCTCAATGCTGCCAAAAACCAACAGGGCGCCCACCCGTCTGTACTGTTGCCGATCGATTCCAATATCTTGTTTCCAACCGCCAAAACTTGTGGGGGATGCCACGGTAAAGACCCCAACCAACTTGCACTTATTACTACCTCAGGAGTGGATGTGAATATCTATGACGACTGGCGTTCTACCATGATGGCCAACAGCGCCAAGGATCCTTTTTGGCGCGCTAAAGTCAGGCATGAAATACTCATCAACCCAAGCCATAGCGAAGCTTTACAGGACAAATGCACATCCTGCCATGCTCCAACCGGAAATTACCAGTCAAAACTTCATGATCATAAGCCATACTACGGACTTGCAGATCTGTACGCAGACACATTAGGACTGGACGGTGTGACCTGCCAGGCTTGCCATGCTCAAGCGCCTGATAAAATCGGGCAGCTTCACTCCGGTGAAATTGATTTTGACACCAATTACATTCGGGTGGCGTATGGCCCTTACAAACAAGTTTTTGCCCCACCCATGCATGATTTTGTGGGTATCACACCAACATTCGGCGGGCACATTACTGATGGCGGTGTTTGTGCAAGCTGCCATACACTCATCACCAATACCGTAGATTTAAATGGTCAACTCACCGGCAATACGTTTGTTGAACAAGCCACGTACCACGAATGGTTAAACAGCCGCTACGACCGCGATCAGGAAAACATCACCTGCCAGGCTTGCCATATGCCTCGTTTGCAAGACGAGATTATCATATCAGCCAACTATCAATTCCTAACACCTAAATTCCCGTTTGGGTTGCATGAACTGGCAGGTGCGAACGTAACGATGTTACAATTATTAAAAAACAACATCAACACACTGGAAATCAATGCTTTGCCAGAGCATTTTGACAGCACCATTGCTGCAACGCTCCGGATGTTGCAGGAAAAAACGCTTGACCTCTCGCTGGAACCATTGGATTTGAATGGCGACACCGTGCGTTTTAAACTCACCTTACAAAATAAAGCCGGTCATAAATTCCCTTCGGGCTACCCTTCCCGCCGCGCCTGGATTGAATTTGAAGTAAAAACCGAATCCGGTCAAACGGTATTTCACTCGGGCCGGGCAAATGCTGATTTCAGTTTACCTGATGAAGACCCCAACTTGGAGCCTCATCATCTGGTAATCAACAATCCAGCTCAGGTACAGATTTATGAAATGGTGCCTGTCGATGTAACCGGGGCTTTTACCAATGTGTTGGAACGCGCCGATCGCACTATTAAAGATAATCGGCTGACGCCTCAAGGTTTCAAGCCTACACACCCTGCGTACGACACTACGGAGATTGTCGGGCATGCAAAAACAGACCCGGATTTCAATCGTTTTGCCAATGGCGCCCATGGCAGTGGAAGCGACATTGTTTATTTTTCTGTACCCAACCACGGATATACTGGCAACCTGACGGTTAGTGCAAAAGTTTGGTATCAAAGCCTGCCACCAAAATGGATGGCATCCATTTTCGAATATTCCGCGCCTGAAATTGATGCCTTTAAACAAATGTTTGATGCTGCCGATAAATCACCGGTATTGGTTGCTGCACAAACCCTGGAGAACATCTCCGTCAATGCGGTTTCCACGCAAACACTCATGCATGAAAGCCGGGTAAAAGTATATCCATCACTTACATCAGATGGCCTTATCTGGATTGAGCCTGCTCCGCAAATACGCCTTAAAAGCATTGAAATTTGGGATATGAAAGGAAACCGAGTGACAAACAGTGGCCGTCAATCGCCCATGAAATTGCCGGAAACCAAAGGAATTTATTTTGTGTTAATAGAAACGGATCGCGGACGAGTTGTAAAAAAAGTAGTCCGGCAATAAATTTAGGATCATGAAATACCATGTGGATTGGCTCAAATCAAAGTGCGACCAAGGGTTAGAGCCCAAATTTTTATTTTTTTGGGGTCATACACCTGCCCCGAACGAAACTGTCGGCGCCTTTTTATTAAGCCAATGGTATCCGGCGTCATTTGAAGTTGAAGGCATTTTATATCCCACTTCCGAGCATTTTATGATGGCGCATAAAGCGCTGTTGTTTGGAGATCAAGTTGTTTTTGAACAAATTATACATTCAAAAACACCGGGAGAAGCCAAAGATTTGGGCCGAATGGTGAGCGGTTTTGTCGAGGATGTCTGGGTGTCAACCCGATATGAAATCGTCAAAAAGGCCAACCTTGAAAAGTTCGGTCAAAATGAAATTTTGAAAAACTACCTGGTTCAAACTGACCAGCGAATTTTGGTGGAAGCCAGTCCAGTTGACCGAATTTGGGGCATTGGGCTGACAAAAGACGATCCCAATGCGTCCAATATCCATGCCTGGCGAGGCACGAACCTGTTAGGATTTGCATTGATGGAAGTAAGGGATTCTTTCAACCGCCAAACAACCACTGGTAAAGAATGAAAAAAATCATACTGTTTTGGGCATTACCACTGATCGTATCCGCGCAATCAACCGCGCTGTTCAAAGAAGATCAGATTTGTTCTATTTTTATTCAAATTCACCCGGATTCATTTCAGCTGATATTGGATGAGAAGATAAATGAGCGTTATCTGGAAGCCACTTTTATCTTTGATGACGGAACCTTTCGGGACACCTTGCCGTCGGTTGGATTTCGTTTACGCGGAAACACATCATTAGGCGCTGCCAAAAAATCGTTCAAAATCAGTTTTAATGAGTTTGTTGACGGCCGATCGTACCAGGGTGTCAGGAAACTCAACTTGCGTGGGCAGGCGAACGACCCGACTTTGATCCGGGAAAAAGTTTTTTATGAAATTTGGCGAAATGCAGGGATGCCTGAACGCAGAGCCGTTTTTGCCAAACTGTATGTGAATGGAGCATATCGCGGGCTTTACACTAATATCGAAGAGCTCGATAAAAAATGGCTCGATCGGGTTTTCAATCAGGATGAAGGGAATTTGTACAAATGCCTTTGGCCTGCCGATTTGGTTTGGCTCGGCGCCAATCCGGAGGTGTATAAAAATGTGATGCATAGCCCCGGTGAACGAGCCTACCGGTTGGTTACCAATGAAGCAACCGACGACTATACACGTTTTGCAGCCCTGGTTGAAGCGATCAACCAACCTAATTCCAGCAATTACACATCTAATTTGAATCAAATTTTGAATGTAACAGGTGTTTTAAAAGCGTACGCCATCGATATTGCCACCGGTAATTGGGATGATTATTTTTACTTGAAAAACAATTACTACCTGTACGACAATCCTCAAACCGGGCGCTTTGAATTTATTACGTACGATACGGATAATTCCATGGGTGTAGATTGGTTGAACAAAGATTGGGCACATAGAAACTGCCTGGATTGGGAGAACCATAGCGAAGCGCGCCCGTTGGCAACCAAGTTACTTGAAGTGCCGGAATTGAAGCAGCAATTCATATTTTACCTCGACTCTATCACCCGGCATATTACTTGCCCGGATATTATATTTCCGAGAATCGACGCATTGCATGCTTTTATCACCGATGATGCAGAAGCCGATCCATTTCGACCGCTGGATTTTGGTTACTCGATCAATGATTTTCATGCAAGTTTTGATCAGTCATCAGACAATCACACGCCTTACGGATTAAAACCATTTTTATTGGAAAGATGCCAGTCAACCTTGGCTCAAATTGAAGGATTGATCTCAGCAGTTGAACAACCTGAGAACCCTAAACCTGATTGGTCTCTTTTTCCGAATCCGGCAGGGCGCATTTTACAAGTTGAATCAACGTGGAAAACCGGGCCGAAGCGGTGGGAAATTTTGTCGGCACAAGGCATGTTGGTTGCAGATGGACAAACAGACGCTGAAAAATTTCAAATGGAAACGGAGCTTTTACCTGGCGGAGTTTATGTTTTTAAACTAACGTCTGAACATAAGACAAGCAGCAGGATTTTCATCAAAGAATAATCACAAGGTAAGGGCCTTTACCAGCAGATAAGCAAGCAGTAATCCGATGATGACGGCGATAGAAATCATAGCCCCAATGCCAGCTTTGGGTGTTTTGGGCGTAGCCCCTTCGATGGCTGCTTCGTGTAAAATTTCGCGGGCAACAGCAGCTTCCTGCGGACGCACATGCAATCTGATCACTATCTGCAAGTGAGGCATGACCGATTGAGCTGTTGCATTGGCTAAAAAGCAATGTACCCCTTCCGACCGCAGGCGTGCAGCGGCAATTTCTGCTTCCATGGGCGAGAAAAATTTGGCAACTACTTCTCCTTCTTCTGCCCACTTGGGAAGTTCATTTCCTTCAAAATCAATGTCATCCAAAATGATCATAGTACAATTTGCTTGAAAAAAGTTGGATTATTTGTCGCTGAGTGCTTCACCGATGCTATTTAACGCCAATATGGTAAAAAAGATCACAATACCGGCGAAAACGGTAATCCACCAGGTTTCCATAGGATTGGCTGTACTATTTTCATTGATGAACAGACTGCCCCAGGATATGCCCCGCATAGAGAGGCCGCCAAACCCAAGAAATGACAGGTATGCCTCCAGCATAACTGCATTGGCTGCGCCAAAAGCAAAAACAATATATACTGGACGCATGGCATTAGGCAATGCATGGCGAAGTAACACACGCCAGTCAGACATACCCAACCCACGTGCGGCCGTGACATAATCCATTGTTCTTATTTTGAGCAATTCAGCTCTGGTGAATTTAGCCACGCTCGTCCAGCCCAATGCTCCGATTAATACGATCATCAGCCAAATTGACTCTCCTGAAACACCTAATAATGCAACTGAAAGCACAATGATCAATATGAGCCGGGGAATGGAAGAAAAGAGTTCAGCCACACGCATGATCATTAAATCCAAGGGAAGTTTCAGGCTCAGGCTCATCATTTTAGATTTCCCTATCCAGGCGCCCACCCGATTAAAAAACAAAACAATCGAAACAAACAACCCGATACTTATCCAAAGCTCCGTGGTATCGGTGGCTTGTTCCAGTTCGTACCTCCGGGTGGTGACTGCATAAAACCACGCAACAAGCAAGCCCAGCAGAGAAGAAATCAAGGTAGTAATTTTAATATGCACCTGGTCATCGCCAAAAAAACCGGCTAACATGCCTAAACTGAGTCCAAAAAACAACGCTACAAACATGGCCAAAGAGCCCGTCAGCAACGCTACCCTCGCCCCGGAAACCAGTGTAGCCGCCACATCCCGGCCATCGGAATCCGTTCCCAGCCAATGCCGGAACCTGGTTGCCATGCCAGGGTGTTGAACACCAGGTTTGGCAAATTTCAAATTTGAAACGGTTGGAAATTCGCCCGGTGAAAATGGAATAAGGGCAAAAATTGGCGGCTCATCGTATAAATCCAGGTTTTTCCATGCTTCAAACTGATTGGTTGTCATTTGAATTTGTCGCAAGGCCGTCGCTGAATATGGCTTATTTTGACTAACAAAGATGGTACGTAACCCAGGAAAATACACCTCGCCCCCGATTCGGCAATACAACGGCCTGCCGTTCGCAAGCACATCACGAAAAACGGCTAAAAAGAGCAAAAAGCCCAAAAACCATATTGCCAACCTTGGAACCCTTTTCAACATATATGGCGATTAATGTGATTTATACTTCGCGGCTTGCTTAGATGGCATCTGTCACCAAACTGAATTTCTCTTGCAAAGGAAGTGTTTCCAGACTGGATTTTGCAAATCCGAGAAAAAAACCGCCGCCTCCTGCGCCGCAAAGCTTTAGTAAATAACTTCCTGTATTTAATCCTGCTTCCCAAATCTCATGTAAATGATCAGGTATCATTGGTTTAAGGTGTTGGTATTGGAACGCTGATACTACATCCAATGCCTTCCAGAAATTCTGGTCGTTAGCGTCCAGCCAACTTTCGATCAATAATTCATGGTATGGCAAATATGTTTCATAAACCGCCTCAGAAAAAGCGGGAAGGGTTAATTGTTCTTGAAACCACCTGACCATTGAGCCGGTATCACGAGGTTGCGAAGAATCTAACAAAAAGACTTGTGGTGCAGCTGTCCACGACAACCCGTCAGTCAGCGAAACATCGTTTTTGTTTCGGATCAATACCGGATGGTTTAGATAACTTGTCAATGGATCAATTCCAGAACTGGCGCCATGAAAATAGTTTTCCATAGCGGCAAAATATTTTTTAAGCAGCTGCAGATTTTCAGTTTTTTCCAGCGCAAATCGGTCGTATACCGCAGCGCATAATGCGCCCGAAGATCCCAGTCCGTATCCAATCGGAATTTCGGATTGATAAACAAGCCCTCCCTTCAGCTCCTTTGCAAAACGCTCAGTATCAATCAAATTCAATTGACGCAGGTGTTGGCTTTCGGCAAACGGTAAGAGGTTGGATACCGCCGTTGAATCAAGGTGTTCCTGCCAGAAACCTTTAAATTTTCGAAGTGGAACTGCAAGCGCAGTGTTGCCAAGCAACAGTACGTGTTCACCAAACAGAAGCAACTTGGCAGGATATGAGCGCATCCCGCAAAATTGCGAAAAAATTGCCTCCCCCACTAGGTTTTACGGGAACAAACATTCGTTACCTTCGCCGCAGTTTTAGATAGAAGGGTTGAAATTTCAAGTTGATTTTCTTCCTTTTTAAAACCAATCAATTTTCATTCACCACTCATAACTTCTTCATACTCATGCACCCTGACCGCTTTGAACGCAGGCATATCGGACCAAGCCCGGAAGAAACCAAAGCAATGCTTCAATATTTGGGCGTAGCTACGCTCGATGAATTGGTTGAACAAACCGTTCCCAATTCCATCCGATTAAAAAAACCGCTCAATCTGCCTTCGGCTCAATCGGAGTTTGAGTATTTGAGTGAATTGAAAAAAGTGGCGGCAAAAAACAGGCTGATGCGGAATTTTATTGGAATGGGATATTATGGCACCATCACTCCTTCCGTCATAGCCCGCAATATCTTCCACAATCCAGGCTGGTATACCCAATATACACCCTATCAAGCTGAAATTGCGCAGGGCAGGTTGGAAAGTTTGTTGAATTTTCAGACTGTAGTTACCGACTTAACCGGTCTCCCGATTGCCAATGCTAGCCTGCTGGATGAAGGCACCGCAGCTTCAGAGGCGATGAACATGTTTTATCAGGAAAAAAACAAGCGGTCGAAAGAAGGTGAAGAACTAAACGAATTTTTTGTTTCCGACAAGGTATTTCCACAAACCATCGACGTTCTGAAAACCCGTGCTACACCGCACGGCATCAAATTGGTGATCGGAGATTTCAAAACAACCAAACTTTCCGACAAAACATTTGGCGCATTGCTTCAATACCCCGATGCGGAAGGTAACGTGCAAGATTACCGGGCATTCGTTGAAATGGCCAAAGCGCATGGTATTTTTGTTTCAGTCGCAGCAGATATCCTCTCGCTTGCACTTTTAACTCCGCCCGGCGAATGGGGCGCCGATTGTGTGGTAGGCAATTCACAACGTTTCGGTGTTCCAATGGGATATGGCGGCCCACACGCAGCCTATTTTGCATGTACGGAAGATTTCAAACGTCAAATTCCCGGGCGCATTATTGGCGTTTCTGTCGACAAACACGGCAACCGAGCACTTAGGATGGCGTTGCAAACCAGGGAACAACACATACGGCGGGAAAAAGCGACATCAAATATTTGTACTGCGCAGGCTTTGTTAGCCAATATGGCAGCCATGTATGCAGTGTACCACGGCCCCAAGGGTATCCGGGGCATAGCCCAACATGTGCATGATTCAGCCGCTGCGTTGTCGGCCGCACTTGAAAAAGGTGGTTATAAACAAACCAACTCCCACTTTTTTGATACCCTTCGGATTGAGCTCAGCACGAGTCAGATTTCCGACATACGCCAGAAAGCTGAAAGTGCAGGTTTTAATTTTTACTATGATCGCAGCGGTATTCAGATTACCCTGGATGAAACGACCACCCAGGCTGATCTTGAAGCAATTTGTGCCATATTCAATGCCCCTGTTTCCACTGCATCAGGTAGCAAATTACCCAATCACCTGACTAGAGAAAGTGCATATCTGACACATCCGGTGTTCAATATCTACCACACGGAAAGCGATATGATGCGCTATATCAAACGCCTGGAGAACAAAGACTTGTCGTTGATGCATTCCATGATCACATTGGGTTCATGTACCATGAAATTAAATGCCGCAACAGAAATGATGCCGGTAAGTTGGGATGAATGGGCAAACATGCATCCGTTTATGCCATCTGATCAAACGCAAGGATATGCACAGCTGATCCGGGAACTGGAACAGTACTTGTGTGAAATTACGGGTTTTGATGCATGCTCGTTGCAGCCAAATTCCGGCGCGCAAGGTGAATATGCCGGTTTAATGGCTATCAGGGCATATCACATGGCCAACGGTGGCGCGCACCGCAACGTATCCTTGATTCCTTCTTCCGCCCACGGTACCAATCCTGCCTCAGCAGTAATGGCCGGCATGGAAGTAGTGGTTGTTGCTTGCGACGATCGCGGCAATATTGATGTGAACGATTTGCGGGAAAAAGCAGCAGCACATGCGAACAACCTGTCGTGTCTGATGGTAACCTACCCAAGTACGCACGGGGTTTTTGAAACAACCATCAAGGAGGTATGCAACATCATTCACCAATACGGCGGAAAAGTGTACATGGATGGCGCCAACATGAATGCCCAGGTAGGATTAACGAGTCCGGCAGAAATTGGTGCTGATGTATGCCATTTGAACCTTCATAAAACATTTGCAATTCCGCATGGCGGCGGCGGCCCTGGTATGGGGCCGATTTGTTGCAACAACAGTCTTGCGCCTTATTTGCCGAAGCACGTTTATGCAGAAACAGGCGGTTCGCAAGGCACTACGGCAGTGAGTGCTGCACCATGGGGAAGCGCCAGTATTTTGCTTATTTCTTATGCTTATATCCGCATGTTAGGCCCGGATGGCGTTACCAATGCTACCAAATACGCTATTTTGAATGCCAATTACATCAAGGCTCGCCTTGAAAAAGGCTACCAAATATTATATGCCGGTGAAAATGGCCGTTGTGCGCACGAAATGATTGTTGATATGCGCCAGTTCAAATCCTTGGTTGGCGCCGAAGACATTGCCAAACGTTTGATGGATTATGGATTTCACGCGCCGACCCTATCGTTTCCTGTAGCCGGAACAATTATGATTGAGCCTACAGAAAGCGAGAGCAAAGCCGAATTAGATCGTTTCTGTGATGCGTTGCTTGCTATCCGAAAAGAAATTGATGAAATTGCAGAAGGCAAATATTCCACGGAAGACAATGTGTTGCACAATGCACCGCATACCATCAATGAGGTTTCCGCTAATGACTGGCACCATCCTTATGGCCGTGAAAAAGCTGCATTCCCATTGCCTTATCTGAGGCAGGGATGGAAGTTTTGGGCAAGTGTTGGCAGAATTGACCAGGCATTTGGCGACAGGAACCTGGTTTGTGTTTGCCCGCCGATGGAAGCTTATATGGTAGAAGCATGATTTTGCGTAGAATTTAAGGCATATAAAAAACGAACCTCCTGTGGAAAACTGAGCCCAAAAGCGCTCAATCACACAGGAGGTTCTTTTTTTATAAGTTGTGCGGTAGTATGTTGGATCAAACCAGCACCTCAGGAACAAATTGCTTGTAAATACCGGCTTGCATTTTTTCGCGTACTGCGGAAAAGGCCTCCAGTGTAATTTGAATATCTTCTTCTGTATGCGAAGCGGTAGGAATCAAACGCAGGATGATCATACCTTTGGGAATTACCGGATACACGACAATGGAGCAGAATACGCCGTAGTTTTCACGCATATCTTTTACCAGTGCCATTGCTTCTTCCACTTCGCCATGCATGTACACGGGGGTAACGCAGGTGTTGGTATCGCCGATGTCGAAGCCTCTTTCAGTCAGGCCATTTTGCAGCAACCTCACGTTGTGCCATAGTTTTTCCCTCAGTTCAGGATGATCGCGGAGCAATTCAAAACGTTTCAACAATCCTTCCACCAAAGGCATTGGCAATGATTTGGCGAAGATTTGCGAACGCATGTTGTATTTGAGGAATTGAATAATTTCAGGGCGTGCAGCGATAAATCCGCCGATCAACGCCATACTTTTTGCAAAAGTGCTGAAATAAATATCTACATCGTTGGTTACGTTTTGTTCTTCAGCTGCACCGGCGCCTGTTTTACCCAACATACCGAATCCATGCGCATCATCAATGAACAGGCGGAATTTGTATTTTTCTTTGAGTGTACAAATTTCACGCAGCTTGCCCTGATCGCCCCGCATACCGAAAACGCCCTCTGTTATAACGAGGATACCGCCTTCTGTTCCATCTGTAAGGCGTTTGGCACGTTCAAGGCATTTTTCAAGGCTGCCGATATCATTGTGTGTGAATGCAAAACGTTTGCCCATATGCATCCGTACAGCATCAACGATACAAGCGTGGCTTTCAGCGTCATACACCACCACATCATGGCGACTCAATAGTGTATCGATGGCCGACAATACGCCCTGGTATCCATAATTTACCAATAAACCGGCTTCCTTGCCTACGAAGTGCGCGAGTTTTGTTTCAAGTTCATGGTGCAGTTGGGTATCGCCCGACATCATGCGAGCTCCCATTGGGTAAGCGAGCCCCCATTTAGCGGCGCCATCTGCGTCGGCTTTTCTGACTTCAGGGTGGTTGGCTAATCCGAGATAATTGTTAATACTCCAACAAACGACTTCCTTGCCTTTAAATTTCATTCGGTTGCCCAGTTCTCCTTCCAGTTGGGGAAACATGTAATAACCTTCAGCAACTTCAGCATATTTACCCAACGGGCCTGCCTGCTTCAAAATGCGGTCAAATAAATCCATTCTGTTCGTTGATTATTGTTCGTTGATAATATTATTGTTTTACAGTGCTAGTGCTGTTCGCTTCTTCAAGGAAACCTTGTTCACGCATCCATTTATCACTGAAGAACTTGGTTACGTATTTGGATCCATGGTCGGAAAACAGCAACACGACCACATCGTTTTCGGTGAGTTGATCCTGAATTTGTTCCAAGGCTTGCAATGCTGCGCCGCTGGAATAGCCAACCATCATTCCTTCGGTGCGTGCCAGTTCACGCGCACGAAGGGCGCTTTCTTTGTCGGTTACTTTTACAAACTGATTAATCAGTTCAAAGTCCATATTAGCTGGAATGATGTTTTTACCGGTTCCTTCAATGCGGTAGGGATAAATTTCTTTTTCGTCGTACACACCAGTTTCGTGGTATTTTTTGAGAACAGAACCGTATGCATCCACGCCAATAATTTTCAAATCCGGGTTTTGCTCACGCAAATAACGACCCGCGCCACAGAGCGTACCGCCGGTACTGGTACTTCCGATGAGCCACGTAACACGGCCCTGGGTTTGTTCCCAAATTTCCGGCCCGGTGGTCAAATAATGAGCTTCTCCGTTTTCCAGGTTGTAATTTTGGTTGATGTAATAAGCGCCGGGAATTTCAGAAGCCAAACGTTCCGCCATTTTATAGTAGGAATTCGGATCGTTTGGTTTTGCTTCCTGTGGGCATAATATCACCTCGGCGCCCATTGCCTTAAGGTTATTGAGTTTATCTTCTGAAATTTTGCTTGTAACCGTCAAGACGCATTTATAACCCTTAATGGCCGCTACCATAGCCAGACTGAAGCCTGTGTTTCCGCTCGTAGCATCTACAACAGTTCCACCCGGCTTTAATTTTCCAAGTCGCTCAGCCCGCTCAATCATGTGCAGGGCGATACGGTCTTTTGCGCTCTGACCCGGGTTAAACGCTTCAACTTTGGCATACACCGTTGCAGGAATATGCATCACGATTTGATTTAGTTTGATAAGCGGGGTTTTTCCAATCGTTTCAAGGATGTTGTTGAATACCATACACTGCAAACTTTAATGATGAGGGATTTTGAAGGGAAAATCTGAAGCAAAGGTACTTTAAAGTGTGCGAAGCAAAGCGTATTTTATCAGATTTCAAATTTTTCAAAAAATAACTTGGCAAATTGTTGACATCTAAAAAATATTTATCATCTTTGGCCGCGATTGCAAAATTATCCCTGCCATTTTGGAACTAATCCCCCACTTTTCATTCTTCATTCAATAATCAACACACACTATGCTTATCCTTTTAGTTACACTTGCAGCATTTCTCGTAGTACGTAGTTATCCGTACTTAGCGGATTACATTTCCGCCGCGACGCGACGTTGATCGCGTGGTTTCATTTTGAACCAGGTAAATTGGGCTAATGCAACCCATTCTCATGAATTTACCTCAAAGGCTGACCGATTCCCCACGGTCAGCCTTTTTTAAAACCGATCTTCCAAAAATGCTTTTACATCCGACACCGTTTGAGAAGGATTTTCCTCCTGCGGCCAATGCCCTGTATTGGGGTAAATTCGAAGATCAGAACGAGGCACCTGCTGGTGAAATTCATAGGCATGTTGCGGGGAGATTAGCGCGTCTTCTGCACCCCAAATAATCAGGGTCGGCGCCGTAATTTTTTTGACCAACTCACTAACCGGTGGACGGTTGTCCCGCACTGAAGCCCTGTCGGTAAATGCCTTTCGATTCCCTGGTCGCAACAACAAATCATGGTGCCGCTGAACCAATGATTTGGAAACCATGGCATCGTCGGCATATATTTCTTCAAGAAAAATACGTATTAATGATTTGGGGGTTACCGTCCACATAATCCGGTTGACAACCGGCGTGGCCGCAAGTAAATTCACCCAGGAATGTTCTTTTTTTTCATAACCAGGCGCATTCATCAGGATCAGCTTGTTGACTTTCTGAGGTTTTTCAGCCGCAAACTGCCAGGCTATTTGAGCGCCAAGACCATTGCCTACCAAATGAAACCTGTTTAACTGTAATTTCTGGGCCAAACTATCCAGAAATTCAACATACATAAATGCACTGTAACTTCCTCGGGGATGTGGCCCCGTAAGGCCAAAACCAGGCAGATCCACGCAAATTACCTGATAATCGCCTCGCAAACTATCCAACCAGCCCGTCCAGGTATGTAAAGAACTTTGGGCATCATGTAATAAAACAACTGGCGCTCCTTTGCCAATAATGCGGCAATGAGCGGTAATTCCCGACACGTCGATAAACCGGGAATCCTGATAACTGTACTGTGTAATCAGTTTGTTGACAGAAAGATCAGCATGTGCGTTTTTTATCAACCACCAGGCTAAAACTAAAAAGGCAATCCATCGAAACAATCGGGAAATGCTCCAGCGACCGACCGACCATTTTTGTTTTTTTTCTTTTTCCGGCTGATTTGACGATTCAAGGTCCATGTAGGTTTATTTTTTGGTTCGAACCAAGGCTACAATTGCTGCTGCCAAGCCAAAGCCACCCAAAGCACCCATCAACATCCTGGTAATTACCGGCCCTAATGGTTGCCCCGGTGGAGATTGAATGGCCTTCTCCAGCTCTGCTATACGTTCCCGAAAGATATTTCCTTGTTGCGGATCCCCCAGACCTGCCTCCAGTTGCGCTTTCAAATTATTCAATTCAATATTTAATTCTGTGACAATCAGGCCTTTATCGAATAAATGCAAGGCATAATAAAACAACCAGTAAAATAAATTAATTATTAAAAAGGCTAAAAACGGCTGACGAACCATGTCCCGGAAATCCCGCTCTGTGCCCAGTTGTTCCATGTCAGAACGAGCTGTCTGGTACATAAAAAAAGCATAAATGAGTAGGCTACCGTATTGTATCCCCAGGTTCAGGAAT
>JAEUUR010000260.1 GCA_016787465.1 Saprospiraceae bacterium
AGGTTATCAATTTGGCATTTTCACCCGACAACCGATTTGCTTACGTGGCCTGCACCGACCTCACTTTACACGTATTCGATGTAGCCTCCGGAAAAGAAATCGCAGCCCTGGTCGCCATCGGCAATCATGATTGGGCCGTAACTACCCCCGATGGGCTGTTCGACGCTTCCGCTGGAGCCATGCAAGCTTTGTTTTACACCGTCGGCCGTGAAGTGATCGAATTGGAACAATTAAAAGAACGGTATTACGAACCCGGCTTGCTTTCAAAAGTGATGGGTTTCAGCCAGGAGGCGATGCGGATGGTCAATGTGCTGAATGAAGTGCCGATTTATCCCGAACTGAAGGCCGCTATCAGTACGGATTTAAAACAACTGGAGGTAACGATTACCCCCCGCGCCGGCGGGATCGGCAAACTGAGCCTGTTTGTCAATGGCAAGGAGGTAGCCGAAGACTTGAATCCCCAACGGGCGCGCAAGGTGAACATCAACATGGCCGATTATGCCAAATATTACCTCGAAAGCGGGAGCAACATCATTGGTTTGCGGGTATATAACAGCGATAACTGGTTAAAAGGTCCCAATTACGAACTGGCCTACACGCCGCCGCCTACTGCCCGCGGAACGGGAACAGGCGGAACGGAACCAACCCTGGGCGCCAAACCCAGTCTGTACGCCGTAGTGGTAGGAACGGCCAACTACGCCGGAGAGAAACTGGATCTGAAGTTCGCCGATCGCGACGCTATTGCTTTCAGTCAGGCAGTTAAAGCGGCCGGCAAAAAAGTGTTTAACGACCGGGTGAACGTTACTTTGCTCCATACAGATGCCAACGACCCGTCCCGACAAGACATTTCCTCTAAAACTGCGATTCAAACAGCTTTTGCCACCTATGCTGCCAAAGCCAAACCACAAGATGTTTTGGTGGTATACTTCTCAGGGCATGGGGTGAACTACGGCGCCGCAGAGCAATCTTTGTTTTATTACCTGACGAAAGATGTGGCAAGTGAAGACCTCAAAGACCCCGAAATCAGAAAGAATTACGCCATTTCCTCGCTGGAGATCACAGACTGGGTAAAGTCGATCGCCGCACTCAAACAGGTCATGATCATCGATGCCTGCAACTCCGGCAAAATCGTGGAAGACTTTGCCGGAACACGCAAAGAGCTGAACGCATCCCAGATTCGCGCGCTCGACCGCATGAAAGACCGCACCGGAATGTTCATTCTCACGGGCTCAGCGGCCGATAAAGTGAGTTACGAAGCCGGCCAGTATGGCCAGGGTTTGCTCACCTATTCTTTGTTGCAGGGCATGAGCGGCATGGCCCTGACAGAAGACAAACGGGTGGATGTGATGACCCTGTTCCAGTACTCGCGCGACCGCGTACCAGTGCTGGCCAAGGGAATTGGCGGCGTTCAAACGCCTGTGCTCGCTTTTCCTACAAGCGGCGCCAGTTTCGATATTGGGATTGTTGACAAGGAGGTGAAAATTCCCTTACCGGCTGAAAAACCGGTGTTTGTCCGCAATAATTTTACTGATGAAGCTACTTTCGACGATGGTTTGGGTGTAACAGACGCCATTGAAAATTATCTGCGGGAAGTTACAATCCAGGGTGCTCAGGCGCCGCTCATTTTCGTAGATGTGAAGGAGTACGAGCAAGCTTTTTCGCTAAAGGGACGTTACACGGTGCAGGGCGATCAGGTGCAACTGACCGGTAAATTATACAAAGGCAAAACAGCGATAGCCGACGTCAAACAGACCGGAAATAAAAATGACCTTCGTGAATTGGCGGCTGCGATTTTGGAGCAGGTATCGGCTAAGTTGAAATAGTACAACCACCTAAGGTCAATCGTGATGCCTCAGAATTCACGACATTTCCAAAAATTGAACAGCACCCGAGGTTTCAACGGACTACCCAACAGATAATTAAAACGCTAATCCCAATCAAATTTAGCCTTGCTTGATACATGGCATGCAGCCATAGTGTTACTTTTGCCTCTGTATTTTTCAAACCGTGCAATTCAGGTGCGTTTTATTCAATTTATTTTGAATTTAATTGACTGACATTCAATTGTTTGGAAACCAAGAATCAATCATTTTAAGGAAAATTTGATTTATGAAACGTGTCGTTGTAACAGGCATTGGCGTTCTTACTCCAATTGGTAATACTGTAGCTGAATACAAAGATAGCCTTCAAAAAGGGGTGAGCGGCGCCAATCTGATCACACTTTTTGACGCATCACTTTTCAAAACCAAATTCGCCTGCGAAGTGAAGGGTTTTGTAGCCGAAGAACGGATGGACAGGCGCGAAGCGCGTCGTGTCGACCGGTTCACTCAGTTTGCCATGGCGGCTACCGCAGATGCCATTGCTGATTCCAATTTGGACCTGGATGCCATCAACAAAGACCGGGTAGGCGTCATCTGGGCTTCCGGTATCGGTGGACTTCAAACACTGGAAAAAGAGGTGGAAGAGTTTGTAAAGGGTAACGGTGTTCCCAAACATAACCCCTTCCTGATCCCCAAAATGATTTCTGATATCGCTGCCGGACAAATTTCCATCCAGTATGGCTTCCGCGGTATC
>JAEUUR010000268.1 GCA_016787465.1 Saprospiraceae bacterium
CGGTATTCATTCAACAACATGTTGGAATGTTGAATGTATGCATAATGCAAATGATACGGGTTCCCAGCCATTTCCATCCGGGGTAGAGCCAAGTTATAATAATGCCAGGCAGAATCTACCTTTGATTCCAGTCGATAGGTATTGGCCCATATCAAGTAATTGTAGCCAGCAAAACCATCTGAATCAGGGGTTTTGATACTTTGGGATCTTTTCAGGTAAGAACGGGCTTCTTCAAATTCATTGATGTTGTAAAAATATTCGCCTTGCAGGGAAAGCGCATGCTTCTCGCCGGGTCGGTAGCCGATTTTTTGTGCCTCAGCTAAAGCATCGGATGCATATTTAAAAGCCTGGGAAATATCATATTCAAAAGAAAAATAAGAAAGATGCAGCAGCCGGTCCACCTTGGCAACACCTCGCAATACTGGCAGGCCCTTTTTTAGGCTGTCAAGCATAGCATCCTGTCCGAATAAGCGTCCAAAAAATAAAACGCAAACAAGCGTTAATAGCAAGCGGTTTTTCATAAGCACTTCAACTCAGGACGCTAACTTACAACAGTTTGAATTCTTTATTTCAAACCAGGCCGATTCTTTTGCATGAACCCCGGAAAACAACCAACACCCTTTAAAGTTGTTTCCGATAAAAACAGTTGGTGTTATATCTTTGAGATAAATCCTGGATTCATCATTTCAATTCACCATTTCAATTTGAAAAGATATGCATTTTTTGTTGCGTGCAACAAGTACCTGGCTATTGCTTTTTATATTTGCTTTTACCCTTTCAGGCCAATCTTCGGTCATCTATTGCGGAAAAATCATTCCTATCAATGGCGTCCAAATTGAAAACGGAACCATTGTTATTGAAGGGAACAAAATCAGCAAAATTGAAAAAGGGTTTTCTCCAGTACCTGCCGGTTCGCAATTGATCGATTTACGCGCAAAAACCGTGCTGCCAGGCCTCATCGACTGCCACGTACACATTGAATGGGAGCAAAGCAAAAACTCCTACAACGAACGATTCCTTTTCAACGAAGCCGACATCGCCTACCGCGCTGCTGTGTACGCCCGACGCACCCTGGATGCAGGCTTTACCTCCGTTCGCGATTTGGGCGGCACCGGCGTGAACATCGCTTTGCGAAACGCCATCAACAACGGCTGGGCCACAGGCCCGCGCATCTTCACCGCAGGCAGGGCGCTGAGCATTACGGGCGGCCACGGCGACAATACCACCGGCGCGCGCTGGGATCTTTTCGACCCTCCCGGCCCGGAACTGGGCATTGCCGACGGGCCCGATGAATGCCGCGAAGCGGTGCGCACCCAAATCAAACGCGGCGCCGATTGCATCAAAGTGTGCGCCACCGGAGGCGTTTTATCCCTCGCGCGCGATGGCCGCTTGCCGCACTACAGCGAAGATGAGCTGAATATCATTGTAAAAACGGCCAAGGACTTAGGCATCGATGTGGCCGCGCATGCGCACGGGGATGAAGGCATGCGCCGCGCCGTAGAGGCCGGCGTGTTAACCATCGAACACGGCTCCTATATGAGCGAAGCCACCATGGACGCCATGATTCAGCACGGCACCTGGTATGTACCCACGCTCACCGCCGGCCATGCGGTGAGCGACAGCGCCCAGAGCGCCAAAGGTTTTTTTCCTGAAACCGTCCGCGTAAAAGCCCTGGGCGTCGGCGACCAGATCCAGTCGACCGCAGGAAGGGCCTACAAAAAAGGGGTAAAAATTGTCTTTGGCACCGATGCTGGCGTTTACCCGCACGGAAAAAACAATCTGGAGTTCATCTATATGGCCCAAATGGGTATGAAAAACCACGAAATTTTGCGCGCGGCCACCATCGACGCTGCCCATGTATTGCGGCAACAAGATAAAATCGGAAGTATCGAACCCGGTAAACTGGCCGATTTAGTAGCTGTAGATGGCGACCCAATGGCTGATATCCGGGCGATGCTGAAAGTCGTTTTCGTAATGAAAGATGGTGTAGTGATCAGGAAATAACACGTTCAAAAACGACCTGAAAAATGAAAACCTTTGTACTTAAGCGATTTTTAAAACGTATGTGCTACCTGATCGGCGCCTTGCTTGTCATATGGATCATTGCTGTCCAAGCCGGCTGTTTGTCAATGCGCACCTCCGACCAAGCCTGGCGAAAAAAACTGCTGGATGCCGGCCAGGCTACGCCTCCGCAATTTATTGATGTATCAAGCAACATCGGAAGAACCATACACGCAGTCATAATCAGTCGATCCGACTCCTTGCCATGGATCGTTATGGTGCACGGCTCGCCGGGCTCATCGGATGCTTTTCTACCCTATCTGAGTGATACCAATTTGTCGAATGTGGCGAATATGATCAGCCTGGACCGCCCCGGATTTGGCTACACGTCAGGTTTTGGCAAACCAGAGCCTTCGCAAAAAGCGCAAGCGGCGGCGGTAAAAGCGGTCGTCGACCGGCTCTCTCCCGGCAAAAAAGTGATCCTAGTCGGTCATTCGCTCGGTGCTCCTGTAATCGCTCAATTTGCGATGGACTACCCTGAGTCGACCGCTGCACTGGTATTGGCCGGCGCCTCTATTGATCCCGCGCTTGAAGAGCACCCCTGGTGGCAAAAAGCGGTGGATGTAGCTCCTTTGCGCTGGTTAACGCCAAAATCGTTGTGGACAAGCAATGCAGAAATTATTCCTTTGGAGCAGGAACTGGAACATATGCGCCAGCACTGGGCTGAAATTACTTGTCCGGTTCGGGTGGTACATGCAGAAAACGACCGGCTGGTACCATTTGGCAATGTAGATTTTGCCCGACGAATGCTGACAAATTGTTCTGATTTTCAAGCAATTACATTTGCCAAAGGCGATCATTTTTTCATCTGGACGGATACCGGCATTTTGAAAGAAGTAATGATTTCACTTTTGAAATACGGCAGGCAACTAAACTAAATTTCAACTCGTCCATACCATAGTTCATTTCGGCACGTTTTTGGCCCATAACGTTTAAGCGTTTTTACGTTGGAAAGAAGGAAAGTATGCCTGGAAGGCAAAACAGCGTGAAACATGGGCAAAAACCTTACTTTTGCTCCCTCAAATTCAACATACATGAGAAAACTTAAAACCTGGGCGCTCCTTTGCGTACTTGTTGTTTACAGCCAAACGGCTTTTTCGCAGATGCGCGGATGGGAAGTAGGCGGATGGATCGGCGCTGCCAATTATTTTGGGGATTTGAATACCAGTTGGCGGGTCAATCGCCTGCACTTATCGGGTGGCGCTATGGCCCGATTCAATTTTAACGACCGCCTGGCGCTTCGTTTCGGCCCAAGCATTGGCAAAATCAGTGCCTATGATTCCGATTCAAAAAATGTGTACGAGCTGAAAAGAAACCTCAGTTTCAAAAGTTTGATCGTCGATGTTTCTTCCCAATTCGAGTTCAACTTTTTGCCTTACGTACACGGCGATCGCGATTATTATTTATCTCCCTACCTGTTTGCAGGGCCTAATTTTTTCTATTTCAACCCGCAAGCGGAGTTAGATGGAAAAACATACAATTTGCGGGATATGGGTACAGAGGGGCAATTTCGCGGTGAAGAATACAATACCACGCAGTTCGGCTTGATCTATGGCATCGGGTTTAAATTTGATTTATCCTACCGCTGGAGCATCGACATGCAGCTGAGTGCGCGCAAAATTTTCACGGATTACATCGATGATGTGAGCGGCGTATATGCCGATATTCGCGATATCAGTGCACAACGTGGTGAAATTGCAGCAGCCCTTGCTGATCGTTCCGGCGAGCCGCCTATCGGCCTTCAAGGTCGCCAAAGGGGCAACGGCAAAAAAAATGATGCCTATGTTTTTGTAGGGATCGGTGTGAACTATTACTTCGGACAAATCCGTTGCCCGGGTATGCTTAAGTAAATTAATTTCTACAAGCGTTGATTTATCCCCTAAAAGAATACCTGCCGGGCATTCGGCCTGTAAAGCCGATCAAGTCTACTGGTGGTACTCTTCGTCAGACACAGGATCTAACCATACAACGGTTCCTTTCTGTATGTTGGTGATAGCAACTTGGATAAATTCATGGTTGGGGCTTGCACCATGCCAGTGTGGCAAATTCGGTGGGCATTTCACCACATCCCCTTTGTTGAGTATTTTTTTCGGGCGGCCTTTCTCCTGGTAGTAGCCAACTCCGCTGATTACCAGCAAAATTTGCCCATCCGGATGATAATGCCAATTGGTTCTGGCCCCCGGTTCAAATGTGACGCTTCCAACCTGGTTGGCGTTGAGACTATCGCTCAAAACCAATTGCTGAAGCCATACCGTTCCCGTAAAATTTTTATTGTTTATTTTTTCTCCCTTCGGAAAAATCAAACCATCGTCCAAAGCATTTGCATGGGTCGGTGGTTCCAAGTTTTTGGGCGAAGTAACGCCAAACATTTCGTCTAAAAACAACATGACAACATTGCCCTCCTTCCAACCTACTTTGGTGGAAATAATGGTTGCGATGCCTCGCAATTGTGCTTCACTCATGCCAATATTTTTCCCAACTTTCAAATGTGACCGCAATTGATTTTCTGCGCCGGAGAGGCTGGCCAATGCTGAAATTGTCGCAATTTCACGTTGTTGAAAATCGAGAATATCCCTGCTGAAAATATCGGCAAACAGATGCTCCTTCAAAAAAGTATCAATCACGGGCACATATTTTTGAGGCGCACCAATAGCTGTCGTTCCTGTTAAAATCGTTTGCACATTTTTGCCAAATGCAAATTTCCCCTCGTTGAAAGGTTGGTACGATGAGGTTTTTCCCAAACTGTCGATTATGCCTTTTTGCAGGCGTTCATTCACCACCGTTTCAAGGGAGTTAATGGCGTTAAGGCTGCGTGGGAAACCTGTATAAGCATACATCTGCACCAATATTTCCTTTATCTCATTGATACTCAAGCCCGCATTTAATCCATCATTGAGCGCTATTTTGAGGTTTATTTGGTCGCCATTAGCCGTGAAAGCAGCAATTGGCACAATACTTTCCTGCTGTGGGCTTAACGCCTGTGTAGATATTTTTTGTTGGGCATTTCCAGTGTGATGAATAAACAGCACCATCAAGATTATGCCTACCATCGATTTATTCATCTTATACGCCATTTTTTTGTAGTTTTCCTGAATTGATTTCTTTTTCGATTACATCTAATCGTTTCTTCCTGGGGTCGGGTTTGGCAACGGCCTTACCATCGGATTGGAACTCCAATATGGTATGCTTCTTGCGATGAAATACTGGCCATTCGGGCTGTCCAATGCCATTCGGATTGCCAGTTTTTGCAAAATTTGCCCAATAGGTATGCATCCGATTAGCTACCTCCCGGTCAATAGTTGTCTGCGTTTGAAGGCCTCGGCGGGTCTCCAGGTTATTAAACACATAAGCGATTTCGGAACCGTGCGAAGCACCATAAGGCATTTGTGAGCGCAGAGAATCCGGCACAAAAGAAAAAAGGTAGACATAGGCTGGTGCGCTTTTTTTGATCCATGCCTGAGCCATGAATCGGGCTGGTTCGGCCCACACTCTGTCGGTATTGATCATGGAAAGTAATTCCGTCAAGGATCTTGCTCCAAATGGGTCATAAACAGCCGAAGCCTCATTTTTCAAGTTGCCAAATAAATCAAATAATTCTTCCTTGGAAGCTGCATTTACCACAAATGGTCCTTGCATTTCTGCACTGTTCGAACCGATCATGATTGGAATTTTTGGGAACCGGCCTGCACGGTAAGCCGTCATAAAAGTTTCTACTACCAATTTGTTATCGACAATTGGTCCTGAATAAATCCTCGGCCCTCCCTCCCAATCGTTTTCGGCACCGCCGTCCACTATTTCATCGACACTTAAAGCACGCAGTTGAGCCACAGCGATTGAATCTGTGCCTTCAATATGATGTCTGTGGGCAAAATTCATCCCAACACGCTCAGCCGAAACGGGATAAAATGAATTTGTCGAGTCTGCATCCAGGGGCCTTCCGCTCAGAATGCCATCACGGCCACCCGATGATTGGAGAATGGCTTTGTGAAATAATCCTTTCGCAGCAGGAATGGTAAGCATTGAATGCACTGAAACACCTCCTGCCGATTCTCCGAAAATGGTGACATTGCCCGGATCGCCTCCGAAAGCCTCAATATTTTGCTGTACCCATTGAAGTGCGGCGATTTGATCCATATATCCATAATTGCCTTTAGGTTCATCTGGAAATTCTTTGCTCAAGGCCGGGTGTGCAAAAAAACCCAGGCGCCCAAGTCGATAGTTGAAGGTAAGCAACAATAACTGCTGTTCAGCAAAATGAGCCCCCGAAAAATCGGGTTGTGCACCACTGCCGTGCACGAAAGCGCCGCCGTGTATCCACACAAGAACAGGCAGTTTTCGGTTTGACTTTGCGCCTGCTGGACGCCAGATGTTGAGATACAAGCAATCTTCTGATGAGCCCACGGCAATTGATCCAGGTTTAGGCGGCCAACCAGTTTGAGCACAATCTGCACCGAATTGACTTGCCTCCAATACACCATCCCATTGTTTTGGAGGCTGTGGGGGCCGCCAGCGAAGTGGGCCGGTTGGAGGCGCAGCAAAAGGTATTCCTTTGAAATTGTCTATATTCCCAAAATGAACGCCTCGTACCGTACCGGAGGCGGTTTGTACCACAGGAGCCTCTGTAGCTTGTGATTGTGCGAATAAATTGAACTGGATAAAAATGGCAATACAGCTGATGATGCATTTCATAAGGCAATCCAAATTAGAGAAACTTTTTGAAAAATCCATTCAGTTTATCCACAGCTTGAGCCACATATTCTGGCACGTAGTACGTCTGAATATGAGTGGCTCCCGGAATCAGAAACAGTTCTTTTTCTTTGGTACCCGTGGCAAGGGCGAAAGCGCTGTCTGTCATGTAATACGAATCCGCTTTGCTTCCAGCCATCATTAACAAGGGCTGATTGATCAAATCCATATTGGTTGCTGCATCGAACTCCATCAAATCGAGCAAACTGCTCAATGTATATCGGAACGTAGAATTGGGGTGAGCATGGGTTCTGTTGTAATAATAATGGCCTTCACGATATAGGTCAAAGGACATTTTATCCGCCTGTTCATCTGTAGTTTTGGTTTCATTGGCATAAATAATCGCGCCTCCTGCTGCCTCCTGCGCGCGCGCATCGGAAGCCTGTTTTAATCGTTGCTGAATGGTAGAAAGTCCGGAATTCATGAATCCATTTCGCCGAACTACTCCTGAATTGAACATACTCAACGTTGCTATGGCCTTGAACCTTTTATCCGTTTGCGCTGCTTTGAGGGCATAACCGCCACCGCCACAAATGCCCAATAAGCCAAGGCTATCCGGATTTACACCTTTGTACTGCGTTATGAAATCTGCCATACCACGAATATCTTCAATTCTCGATGCGGGTTTGTCCGTATTTCGAGGCGTTCCGCCGCTTGCCCCCTGATACGAAGCATCGGCGGCAATGGTAACATAACCCAATTCGGCTAATCGCTGCGCGTACAATCCCGCAACTTGTTCTTTTACGCCGCCATTCGGATGTGCAATTACCACTGCAGGAAAACGCCTGGACGGGTCAAAATCAGCGGGGGTATAAACATTGGCGGCGATTTCAATTCCGTTGAGTGTGTAGGTTACCGGATGCACATTCACCTTACCAGCAATATTTGCGGAAATAGCGCCATGATAAACCAGTCCAAATGGATTATGCGGGCTGGTTTGAGCAAAGGAAATGATGCTTGATATCATAGTTGTTGCGGTCAATGAACAGGCTCTGATAAAATTTTTCATTAGTCAAGTTTTTTATCTTTTAACCAACCCGACATCAGTTTGGCTATTTCAATGTTGTTCAAATCTGAAAATGGGAAGTGAGTATTGCCTTTTATTCCGATTTCTGGCAAATGCACCACCGTCACATCACCACCGTGCCTGTTCACACAATCGCGCCACAGTTTTGCCATAGCCAATCGAACCCGCCAGCCATCCGGACCGGGTGCATTGGTTGGCTCTGTGGCGATAAAATCGCCATAATAAACAACGATGGGAATTTTTGTTAACCGTTGAAAATCCTTCATCGGAATACCAACCGCTTCCAGTGTTCCACCTGAACTGGGCATTGCCACGGGAACTTCACCTTCAGGAAACAAAAAGCCGCTTCCCGGTTCGTAAGAAACAATTGCTTTGATGTGAGGGTTTCTGACAGCGGTGCGCCATCCCATTCCCCCCGAATGGGAATGTGTTACCAAGATACCATCACCGATTTGATCGAACAGCCCGGACACGGCCTCCACATTTACATTGATATCAATAGGCCCCGTGTTTGGCACCATTTGCCGGAAGTACTGATTCAGTACGCCGGAATCCCGGGCAAACTGAACACCCTCAAAATAGTTTGGCCAAATACCCAGGCGGAATGTGCCAAACCAACCTTGTTCGTCAGGAGTTGGTGTGTAATTGCCTTCTGCCATGCCTCGTGCGGCATTCCCTCTGCGAGGTTGGTCAATCAAATAAACCGGAAATCGTTTTCTTAAAAAGATCGTTTGATATCCTTCCCTTCCATCTGGTGTCGTTTCCCAGGTTTTGGAGAATTGGCCGATTCCATGCCACATGACTAAAGGCAATTTCCGCGGGTTTTCAGGTATCTGGTAAAAAACATAAGCATGGTCGCCATGGAATGTTTGTCCTGCAGGTGTGGGCTTGTATGGATCAAACACCCCAGGATTAGTCAGTATGGTACCACCCACGGTAAAACTTCCTTGAGCTCGAATCATGAACGGCTTGACGCCTGGCCTGGCTTGCTTGGCACTGCAGGCAGAAAACAACAGTGTGATGAACAACAAGGATACCACGCAGTTTGGCTGAATCAAAAAGATATTCGTGTATTTCGTCATTGGGTAATTGTTTTAGTGAATGACAAAGAGCCAAGAAACCACTTTCCATGCTGTTTCACATAAATTTCCGTAACAATGAACGGGTTGGTGACTTCATTGCCCCCGACAATAGCCTGCAAGGTGATTTTGTTCAGTAAGATTGCGGTATCATCCATAATATTCACGGAAACCTCATGAATATCAGCTTTCTTATAGTGAATTCCGCCACTTCTGATGATCTCGATTTCTCGTTCTTTTCCCCAACTTCCTCCCATGTGAACGAACACTGATTTATCGTGAAAGAGCTTTGCCAGGGTATCGGCATTTTTGTCTGCCATCCATTGCCATTTCTCCCTGGAAAGTTGGGTGATTTCCTGTTCAGCAACCGGGTTGGTTGATTGCGCAAAAGAAGTTTGCAGACTCAAAACAACAAAGAATAACCCTAAAAATGTTAATTTCATATCAGTATTCCAGTTTAAGATTGAGCCACAAAGTTCGGTGTCAAAATCTGGTCTACTTGTACACAGATTACTGGTTTTCCTACCATTATCACTGATTTTGACTTCCATTGCCATCAGGGCGCTTTGGAACGTTTAAATTTGTACCAAAATGCTGAAATAAATGAAACAAGAGTGGACTTTCGATTCGATCAGCGGGTACAACGCTTTTAACAATCACGAAACCTTGCACCCGTTGATCAGTGTGCTGGATTATTCCAAAGCGAATCCCAGGTATCAATCGAGGATGAATTTTGGCATCTATTGTATCGTCCTCAAACAAGTAATTTGCGGAGATTTAAAATATGGCCGCCACTTCTATGATTATCAGGAAGGCACGCTGGTTTTCATTTCGCCAGGCCAGATGGTGGAAGTTGAAAACAATGGAGAATTATATCAACCCTTGGGCCATGCGCTGGCATTTCACCCTGACCTGATTCGGGGAACATCTCTAGCAAACGACCTTCCCAAATACAATTTTTTCGGATACCACTCGAGCGAAGCGCTGCATTTGTCGGCGCACGAAAGGCAAATCGTTGTGGATTGTTTTTCTAAAATACAAATGGAGCTGCACCAATCTATCGACAAACACAGTAAAAAACTAATTACTGCGAATATCGAGTTGTTTCTGAATTATTGCGAACGGTTTTATGATCGTCAATTCATCACCCGGGAGCATATCAACCACGGCATTTTAGAGAAATTTGAATCCTTGTTGAATACTTATTTTTTATCCGACAAGCCGCAGGAAATCGGATTGCCATCCGTGGCATATTGCGCTCATCAGTTAAACTTGTCTGTAAATTATTTTGGCGACCTGGTCAAAAAGGAAACAGGAAAATCGGCACAGGAATACATACAAAATAAAATAATCGATATTGCGAAGAATAAAGTTTTCGAAATAGACAAAACCGTCAACGACATCGCTTACGAGTTGGGGTTTAAATATCCACAGCATTTAAGCCGGTTATTTAAACAAAAAACGGGGCAAACGCTTAAAGCGTTCAGAATACACCATTAGGTATTATTTGAAAAACGATGCTTATAAACCATTAAATAGCAATTCTTTGCTGATGAGTTCTGAAGACCATTCAGTACTTACGAAAGCCTTCGCTTGTAATCCTGATATCCAAACTTCCGGATCATATCCAAACTGCCATCCGGCCTTAAAATGGCGATTCCCGGATGGGTCACTCCATTAAAGGTGGTTGTTTTGACCATCGTATAGTGGATCATGTCTTCAAAAATGAGTTGCTGCCCTACTTTCAGTGGTTGATCAAAACCGTAAGCTTCCATAAAATCGCCACTCAGGCAACTTACGCCCCCCAAGCGATAGCGGTATTTTCCCTGCGTGGCATCCTCATGCGCACCGCGCACACGCGGGCGGTACGGCATTTCAAGGGTATCAGGCATGTGCGCCGTGAAAGAGACGTCGAGGATGGCGGTTTTTACCCCTTTGTTCTTGACGATATCCAGCACGGTTGCCGTCAAAAAACCGGTATCCCAGGCAAAAGCGCTGCCAGGCTCCAAAATGACATGCAAATGAGGATGGCGTGCCTTGAAAGCTTTGAGCACCCGGATCAGGTGGTCGACATCGTAACCTTCGCGGGTCATCAGGTGGCCGCCACCAAAATTCACCCATTTTAACTTGGGTAAAAACGGCCCAAATTGCCGTTCGAAATGTTCGAGGGTGGTTTCCAGGTCGTAGCTGGTACTTTCACAAAGCACGTGGAAATGAAGTCCTTCAATGCCTTCCGGCAACTGGCCTTTGAAATTTTCTACCGGTTCGCCCAATCGGGAGCCGGAGGAGGCCGGGTTGTAAAGATCGGTTTTTACCGGCGACCAACCCGGGTTGACACGAATGCCGGGACTCACCTTTTCCACAAAACTCAGCACTTTTTTGCTGTAACGCTTCCATTGCGTCAGCGAATTGAAGGTAATGTGGCTGGAAATAGCAAGTATCCGGTTAAACTCCCTGGGCAGGTAGGCCACCGAGTAGGTATGTGCTTCAACCCCCATTTCCTCATAACACAGGCGAGCTTCGCTCAGGGATGATGCCGTTGCTCCATGCACATATTCCCGCACAATCGGAAAAGCGCTCCACATGGCGAATCCTTTGAACGCCAGAATAATTTGAGCGCCGCTTTCCTTTTGAACACGTTGTATAATTTCCAGGTTTTTACGCAACCTGGTTTCTTCCAGAATAAAACAAGGGGAGGGATATTTTTTCATATTGGAGTTGATGTTACAATTCGTTTAATGTTCATATTGAAGTCCCAAACATTGGATCCACAGTACTTCGAGGCATGATTTGGCGTTTCCTGACCTACATGGTTTAATCGTTAAAATTCGTTCCTTTGAGCTGTGAGTTCCAGACCCTCAAAGGTAAAATAAGAAAACCGCCCCGCTGCTTTGAAGCAAAAATTCATTGGAATAAATGTTATTTCGAATCTTGTTTATGTCGGTATGCTGGTGTTGTCTGTTCATGGAACAGGGAAGCACACAAACCTCCGATTTGCCAATTCATTATTGTTCTACCGAAAAATTGATTGACGGTTTACCCGACGATTGGCCCGCGCAACACCTGCAGGATTTTACGCTCGAAAACATGCTTCAGGCATCGCAGGAGTACAACAATCAGGCTACCGTAAAATTGGAATGGGATGAACAATATTTATACGGTTTTATAAACATTACCGATAAAAAACTGATCAAACTTCGCGGCGGGCATGACAACCCAACCCTCAATCTGGGCGATGCTGTTGAAATTTATATCGACCCGATGAATGACAGTGAAGATCGGATGGATGTAAATGATTATCAGTTCATTATGGATGTAGGAGCAGATTTTGCCGTATTGAAAGGCAGCAAGGCCTTGATTGCTGAAGACTGGTACGCCCCCAAAACTGCCGGTGAAGCAACTGTCGCTTTTAAGTTCAAAACTTCCTTGATCGGCACCTTGAATCAGGAACAAGACCGTGATTCGCTCTGGCGGTTGGAATTTGCCCTGCCCTGGGCGGCATTGGGAAAAATTCCAGGCCGCGATTCCGTGTTCCGGCTCGACGTATGCCTCGATGACATGGATGCTTTGATGAACCTGGATACTGTTCCGGAAGGTTTGGAAATTCCGGCGTTTTCCTATATTTCATGGAACGGCGCCCGCGATTTCAGTTATCCGGATCTCTGGAAAACCTGCCGTTTGACAGGCGGGCCTGATTTACTCACCACGATAGGCAGGTCATATCTACGGGTTTGGCCGTTGGCTACTTCCCTGGTTTTGATAATTTCTGGAATCATCATTTGGTATCTGTTCAGAAAAATTCGTCGCTTGCGTCGGATACCTGTCCGCCATGAAATCGGGCAAAACCTGTTGATGAACCTGATCCTTCAAAAGCCATATGAACCAACAGGAGAACAACCCAATGCCCTTTTTTTTGAGTCGCTCCGCTGTTTTGTTTTGGAGCACTTGCACGAGGATCTAAGCCCGGAACAACTGGCCCAAAAAGCCTGCATTAGTCTGCGCCAATTGCAGCGTATTTTTAAGGATGAATTGAATTCAACGCCGGCCACGTTTATTGTTTTGATCAAAATGGAAAGGGCGGCTGAGCTTTTACGTCAAGGCAATTCAAACGTGTCTGAAATCGCCTACGACCTCGGATTTTCCGATCCAGGTTATTTTGGCAAAGTGTTTAAGAAGTATTTTGGAGTGACGCCTCGTGAATTTGCTGGCAGCTGACGCGTTTTTCCAAATATGGGACGCATTTTTACCAACCCGCTCCGCGGTTAAATCTGATTTTTGCCGCATAAATCATTTTAACCATGCGCATTCCATTCAAATTCTCCATTCCCTTATTTATTGTTTTAAACACTTTTTTGCCATCGGCCGCCCAAATCCCTGTGTTCCCCGGCGCAGAAGGATTCGGCGCCACCACCACTACCGGCGGCAGGGGTGGTCAGGTAATGTACGTTACGAATTTAAACTGCAACGGCCCCGGCTCGCTGAACGAAGCATTGGCCACTCCAGGCAAAAAATATATCCTGTTTAAAGTGAGTGGCATTATCGATTGCGCTGCCGAGGTGGTGCATGGCGATTGCTACATCGCCGGACAAACGGCGCCGGGAGGAATAATCGTTCGTGGTATTTACATCGATGATTGGTATGATCCGAACGGAGGCGCCCGGAATGTGGTTATTCGCCACCTCAACTCGCGCCCGCATACGGAAAACGAACGTTCCGGCGCCGGCTGGGTCATGGACGACGCGCTCAGGCTCGACGGTGCGAGCCGTATTGTGGTGGATCATTGTACGTTTGCCAACGGCACTGATGAACAAATTCAGATCAGCCGAAGCAACAATGTAACCATTCAGCACTCTATTCTGGCAGAACCCGTCGGCGATCACTACATGTTCGGCGGCATGTTGCTCAACTATTC
>JAEUUR010000282.1 GCA_016787465.1 Saprospiraceae bacterium
AATTGGCTGAAGGGCAACTTGAAGCAAGCCTGAACACAACCTCATTTGCTCCAGGTTTGTATTTTGTAAGCCCTGAAAATTCAACCAGCACTAAATTGAAATTTGTTGTGAACCATTAAAATCCATGTTTCTGAGGCAGTCTCATGAGTTGTCTACAATCAAGCAACTCATGAGACAACCTCAAAACAGTAGCAACTAATGAAAAAACACCTTTGCTTTTTTTCTTTCGCTTTACTCCTGGCACAGCAAGTTGGCGGTCAAAAATTCGATTACCAATGGCCATTTGGAGATGGCCACTCCATATCCACCGGTTTTGGGGTCAGTCTCCTTGACTTCAATAACGGCCATGTGACCGTTTCCCCATTCGCTGAAACCGACCCTGAAATGAGCAATGCCGGCAGTTTTATTTGCGATGAAAATGGCGAATTGATGCTCCTAACGAACAACTGCCAAGTATTCGATCGAAATTTTCAGGTAATCAGCGGTGGCGATTCATTAACTCCCGGAACTACGTTCAACAACTTTTGTACAGAATTTGGCGACTATCCTGCGAATCAGTCCTCATTGTTCCTGCCGGCAATGGATAACGACTCGGTCATTTACCTGCTCCATAAAGATTCAGAATTATCAGATGTGTTACAAGATGTGGTGTCTCAACATTTTTACCTGTCAGTTATCGTCCGAAAACAGAACGGTAGCTTTCTATTAAAAGAAAAAATTTTATTATTAAACACCAACATGGTTGTCAACCGCCTGACTGCTTGCCTTCATCAGGACGGTGTCAGATGGTGGACCTGGGTTGCTGGGTATGATACCAATAAATTCTATAAATTTCTCATTGGCGGTTCAGCACATGTTCAAGGCCCCTTTATTCAGCAAATCGGGATTCCATTGATTAATCAGGAACTGGACATTGGCCAAGCAGCCTTTTCACCGGATGCAACCTATTTAGGGATCAACAATGAAGCGCATGGAGCCATGGTATATCGCTTTAATCCCGAAACCGGTGAGCTATCCACCCCACAGATTTTTTCCTATCCCAATATGAATACAGCGGAGGGTTTGGTGTTTTCTCCAGACAGCCGTTTTATCTACCTGACTGCAGGCAGGGACCTCTACCAAATGGATCTCCAGGAAACAGACCCCTCCGCGTCAACCATCCACCTGGCTAACGTGTCGTTGCCTGATGAAACCGGATGGCCTATCGGAGTCGGCTACATGTATTTAGGACCCGATTGTCGAATTTATATCGGTCCCGGTACAACTACATTTTACATCCACACGATCCACCAGCCGAATGAAAAAGGGGTAAATTGTAATTTTGAAATCAATGCGATTAAGGCGCCGACACGGCTTGAATTTAACCTGCCCAATCTGCCAATGTACCGTTTCAATGGACAATGCGATTCCGGAATTGGCTGGGGGAATGTCGGTGCAGTGGAGCCAGAAAAACCTGGACAAAGTGTACAGATAGTTCCCAATCCAGTATCCAATCAGGCTACCATTTTACTTCCCAAAGATCAATCCGTGTCTGCATTACTTGTTTTGGATATGTTCGGGCGTATGGTAAAACGGATCGATGTGTTTGATATGCAAACAGAAATTGTCCTTTTTACAGATGGTTTGCCACCGGGGATTTATTTTCTAAATTCACTTGGCGCCCCCAATATTGCGATGGTAAAATTTGTAAAAAGCTCTAATTGACTGCTTTCTAAATTTTAGCGGTTGACTGGTTTATCCAGATAATAAGAATCAGTCAAAGTTTTGAATGCCGGTGTGTACGCGCCCGAAGGCTCATGGATAGTCAACTCACTTTGTTGAAATCCGGTTACCTCGCGCGTGAAAGTCAGCAACACACGTTCTGCAGGTTTCGACTTTTTTGAATAAACTTTGATTTGTTCGCAACAATGAAGTCCATGAATTACTCCAGCTTCAATCATCTTTTTTCCTTCCTTTTCCGGCAAAATCAAGCATAATTTACCATTTTCCGATAGCAGGTTCTTTGCCCCATTTGCTAAGTCATCAATTGGCAGAAAAGAGGCATTTCTGACCATGTTTCGAGTTACGTACTCCGATAAAGAGCGTTCGGAAAAAAATGGAGGATTACTCACAATTAAATCAAAAGAGTGAGGCGGCGATTTTTCAAATGCTTGAAAGGACAAATGAACGGCCTGCAACCGATCGGCCCAGGGTGAGTTGGCAAAGTTTTTCGCCGCACACTGAACAGATTCTTTGTGAAGATCAATGCAGACGATCTGCGCCTCTGGTTGCCGTTGTGCAATCATCAGGGCGATCAACCCTGTTCCTCCTCCAATATCCAGCACGGTTCGAGCGCCTTCCACCGGCGCCCAGGCGCCCAGCAATACACCATCCGTTCCTACCGGGTGAGCGGCTCCAGCTTGATCAACACTAAATTTTTTGAAACGGAATACGTTGGAGGCCATCCCTGGTATAAATTTGAATAAAATAAATGCCGGTTGGCAACTGTTCCACTTCAATAGCTTGAGTCGCTTGTAAAAAACCACGCATCACAGGAAGGCCCAATACATTCAAAATTGAAAAAGCGACAAGCTCATTTTCAACGCCGGTTACTTGTATCCGTTCGCGGCATGGGTTGGGTTGTACAGAAAACAACGAATGTTGCGGCGAATGTGTCGTCGTCGTCAACTCCTGTCGCCGTTTTTGAAATTCAGCATGATAAAGCGAAGCAATCCGTTCATCCTCTATGATCAAGGTATTTTCGTCATTGATCGTTTCGGCAGAAAAAGACCAGTTATGCGACCCTGTTATAACCGTAGGCCCGGCGCCATTCACATCTATCACCGCGTATTTATGATGAAATTCACCACTGATCGGATGCGACAGGCATTCAATCCCTGAATTGTTCAAATAGTTGTATTCAGAACCCACATCGTTGATATTTTCCATAATTCCGTGTACTTCTCTTCCACTTAAATGCTGGTCGACCAAGGCGTCGCTCATATCATTTTTTGTAAATGAAAACAGGGCGAACTCAACTTCATCATCCGTGGTGTACAAACTTTCAACGATTTTGCTGGTTGTGCGGTCGGACGGAGAGAACCATAGGGTTATCGGAATTTCTCCTACGATAAACTGATGGGGCGTATTGTCGCGTTTCACTGCTCCAAAACGCGCATTCAGTGGATTAGGAGCGCCCCCTTCTCCCCCCCACATTTCTTCAAATTCCAACTCATAGGCCCGTGCAAGCGATTGATCCTGAATAAAAAGGGTGTTATTGAAATCGGTAAAAATATTCTGGGTCGTCCAATTCATGGAGCCGCCCATTACCCAGGCCTTATCGGCCATATCGGCGTCGATCACCAGAAATTTATCGTGCATAATAGCCAGTTCATTCCCGTAAATCACCGGGAAAGGCGGCGGAGTGGACAGGGCTGAGTTAGTCGCATCCAAAGCAGCTACGTAACGCACGCGCACCCCGCGCGCGTGAGCGTCTTTCAAGGCATTGACCAGATCGCTGCGGCTGTTATTGTACATTGCCACATCGATGGTTTGTTGGGCGCCATTGATTCTGGCGATGGTTTCTGCCAATACCTGATTGGCAGTTTGCCCATCCGGAACGTAGCCATTTGCATGAGCAGGATCAATGGAATGGTTGAAAAAGACTTTGATTTGGCCAGAAGAAAGCGATTGGGTGACAAATGGCCGTATGTCCGACCTGATCAGTGTGCCGTTGTGAACAGCTTCCAACTGAATCCAATAAACAACACCTGGCTGCAGGTTTGAAAAACTATGCGCATGCTGTTGATTGGTTCCTGTCAGGATAATTTCGTTTCCCAAAGCAGGTGTATTGCCATAAAGGATTTTGGCAGTAGCCGGAAAGTTCGTGGTGGTTTGAATTGTAAAGCCGTTGGTGGTTATGTTGGATTGAACAAGTGGTTCCGTAAAATAGAAACAGGTAGAATTTTGAAAATCGGAATCATTCCGGGGCAATATTTGAAAATCAAAAAACTGTGAAAGCACCCCAACAAGCCGGATGGACGCGCCCGGAATTATATCGCCGGAAAGCGGATGACCACTCCTGAGGTACACCAGTTCAGGCTGGCCGTTCAAATCCCTAACCGTGTAAGTCGCACCACCTTCAAAGACGCCTCCCCCGGCTGCAAACACGACACAATCAAATGCAACCAATTGACTTTCATAACTTTCTGAAATCTGGGAAAATGAAAGCAGTTTGGGCGCCGGAGGAACACCATTCGAAATGACTGTGTAAGATGTAATCGGATTTATTTGCAGGAGCCCGTAATAATCATCTAAAATACCGGTCACTTGAATGCTGTCGCCCAGGGAAACATTGGATTCAAAACCTGACACCGAGCCGGTACCCGGGAATGCTGCTATGCCGGCAGTGCCATCTTGCATGTAACGAATTTTGCCCAATTCATAATCATTTGTTACCCGTCCACGAACGGTCACTTCCGAGTCCAACGGTAAATTTCGTGCGTTCTGAATCGAGCTCCATTGTGCATGAAGTAAATATGGCGCAACCCCGAAAATGATGATCCAAAAACGTTGCATGACGAATTTTGCGGCAAAGGTGGCGCATTATTGTCATTCAACCCATATAATTCCCAGAAATCGTGTGCTTTCGGACAAATAATTGATTGCCGTAATTTCGATCAATAAATCCTCCATAATCCACCAAATCCAATCCGCGAAATCCACCAAATCCAATCCGCGAAATCCACCAAATCCAATCCGCGTTTAACTTTGCGCCATGGAAAAACTCAGCATGGACGCCCTCCACAGGATATCTGTTTCAGATTTTAAATCGGCGGAGAAGTTGGCCTTAACGCTTGTACTAGACAATGTGCGTTCCGCACTCAATGTCGGCTCCATCTTTCGCACGGCAGACGCTTTCGCGCTGGAACGTGTCGTGCTGTGCGGCATCACCGCACAACCGCCGCACCGTGAAATACTTAAAACAGCGTTGGGTAGCACCGAATCCGTGGAATGGGAATATCACCTGTCTACTGTCGAAGCGATACGCAAACTGCTTGATGACGGATACCAGGTGTTTGCGGTGGAACAAACAGATCAAAAAATCTGGCTGCAGGATTTTAACCCAGTCGGCAACCAGAAATTCGCGCTCATCCTTGGAAACGAGGTGGATGGTGTTGACTCTGGAGCGCTCGAAATTTGCCACGGCGCACTGGAGATACCTCAATTCGGCACTAAACATTCCTTAAATGTGGCCGTTGCCGCAGGGATTGTGGTTTGGGAATTTGCGAGAAAATTCAACATGAGTTGAGCAGTATTATTTTATTGGAGCGGGAGCATCTTTGAAATGACTGTATTTTCCCAATAAGCGTCCGATGAAATAAGTAATTGGGAAAATGATCTTTTTTACAAATGCCGGGATGCCAATAACGTCGTATTCTGATGCATATTTTACCATCAAATAGGCGCCATCGAATGCTTCTGGCTGATGAGATCCAGATTTATTTTGTGCGGCATAAAGCGCCGAAAGAAAATATACCACCGTGTTAGCCGGTTCGATGAATCCGGTACAGTGTAGGTTTTCCTGACTTTCCGCCCAAAATTTGTGTGGTGTATTGACAGGAAAAAACACGGTTTCTCCTGGTTGAGCAAATTTCTGTTCTTCTCCCAAAATCTGATAACCCATGACTCCGGAAACAACCGTAAGTGATTCATTCTGTTTAAAATGTGTATGCATTGCCGGACCACATCCCGGCTTGCAAAATGCTTCCAAATTTACTTTTTCTCCGGAAGAGGTGGACTCAATGCCTAGAAAAATGATCTTTTCTCCGAGGCAGTTTTCAATAGTGTGTGGATATTTGATCGTCATTTTTAGAAATTTTTGTGTAAAAATACATACTTTTGGACATTGTCCAAATTTTTATGAAAACAGAAGAAAAAATTTTAGCAAAGGCCCTGGAAATGTTCAATGAACGCGGGGTGGAATACGTGGGTTTACGGGAACTGGCCGGCATCCTTGGCATGCGTGTCAGCAACATCACTTACTACTTTCCAACAAAGGATGATTTGGTCAACAGGCTTTCTATTCAGCTCTACGATTTAAACTCGAGTATTTTGGTGGTGAAGGAAGATTTGAGCATCGAGCAGTTCCTGGAAATGATGGAACAGGTATTCTGGAATCAATTGAAATACCGCTGTTTGGTAGTAAGTTTCGTTCATTTGATTGGCCAAAACAAGTTGATTGCAGCCCGGTACGGCGACACTCAAACCAAAAGGAATACAGTAATTCGTTCCAATCTGGAGGTCTTGGCCAGAAATGGCCATATTCGAATTAAAAACGAAACTGAGTTGGAATTTTTAACCTCGACCATTGCCTTGGTTGCACGGTTCTGGATTTCCGAGGCGGCTGTAACATGGCAACATTTATCCGCTGGACAGCAAATTAACCATTACATTAAATCGATTGAAACATTGCTGCGATTATATGGCGTCGAGTCAGCTAAGTAAATGGTTTATTTCAACACCTTTTTAAAACAAACGCTGTTCTCCACACCCTGGTACTGGCCGTAGTTGGGAATTCTTTGATAGCCGTTTTTTTCATACAAGCGGATCGCTTCGGGTTGGTTCTGGCCGGTCTCCAGGATGCATGCTTCAGCGCCCAATTCCAGTGTCCAGTTTTCCAAAGCTGCCAATATTTGAGAGGCCAATCCCTGATTTCGATGTACTGCCAAAACAAACATCCTTTTCACCTCATAAACACCTGGTTCGAAGGTTTTAATTGCTCCGCAAGCCACTGGAATACCATCCAGATAAGCCACCAAAGCATGGCGAATGGTCTGGATGCCATTGAATTGGTGATAAAAGGCATGGTCGTCGCCATCGCGAACGGCCAACTCCGTGTCGAGCATTTGAACCAAAGCCACAAAATCCGGATGTTCGGAATTGGTTCGAAGCAAGATAATAGCGGCATCATTCCCTGGTGTCATAGCCCCAAGCTTTAAAGGTTTGTTTCAAGCCTTCTCTCAACGGCCTCGGATTAAATCCAAGCTCTACTTTTGCCTTGCTGTTATCGCCGTAGTAGGTTGTACCTGCCTGCACGCGCAGTGTTTCGGAGCGGTATCTGTCGGGCAGTGGAATTAACCACTCCACGGCAGCCGACATCCAGCTGCTCAGCATGAGCGACCAGGGCGGCATCACCAAAGGCATGCGTTTTCCACTGATTTCACTGGCGATTTTCATTCCTTCTTCAAATGTATGATTCGGACCACAAATGATGTAGGTGGAGCCTGGAGCCGCTTTTTCCATCCCCAGAATATGCGCATGTGCGACATCAGCCACGTGCGCCCATGCGAAGCCTGTCACTTTGGGGATTAATGGCAAACGGCCACGCAAAAAATCGCGCAAGGCCAAATCGCTGGGGCTGAGCCCTTCCGGGCCGTAGATCAAACCCGGCATAAGGATGACCAGGGGCAGTCCGTCGGAAATAAATTTTTCAGCAATATGATGCGCCTCAGCCTTTGTGCGGTCGTACGCGCTCATATGTACGCCCGTGAAGCGGTAAGATTCATCGGGAAACTTTCCATGCGTGTTGCTATTGACTGCCAGGGTGCTGGTATATACGCCTTTTTTAATACCCAATTCTTTCATCAGTTCCAGGACATTTCTGGTACCATCCACATTAATCGCCTGTCCTTGAGCAATGTTCCTACCTCCAAGTTGGTACCACCCGGCTACGTGGAAAACACCGTCGCAACCGCTCATGGGAGCCCGCATGCTTTCTTTATCTGTGACGTCCCCTTTCACGAGAGCGACGCCCAGGGCTGCGAGGTTTGTAGCCTTTCCCGGGTTACGCACCAAAGCGATTACTTCATGACCCGCGGCGCGCAATTGGCGGGCTAATTCGCCGCCTACGAATCCGGTGGCGCCTGTGAGGAAATATTTCATGAATTTGTATTTTTTGAGAAGGAACCAATATGCAGTCAAATTGTTCAACAGATCATTTATTTCCAAACACCTCCAACACCTGCTTCCCAAAGCAGTTTATTTAACTTGGGAAGGGCATCGTTCAGTATGGTTTCTCCATCGGATTTCAATTTACCCCATTCAACATCCAGTTCCTTTTTCAAATCGATAGAAGGTTGGTTTACCTGTGGAATGTCGCTCTCCGTCTGGTTGATCAAAAACAAGTAGTTGGCACTGAATTTATTCGGGAAATTCTCCACATCATCGTAGGCTTTCGATTTGCGTTGAACCATCATTTCATCCCAGGTTTTCATTTTGGACAACAAGTCTTTACCTGTATTACGCGCCGCCTCGTACTTCTCCCCTGCCGGCAGCTTACCCAACAGCTCCTGCAATTGAAGTTGTTTCTCCTGAATGGAATTGATCATCCGGTGCATGTCCGTCAGCTTTTGTTCCATATCGGTCATGATCTGGTCGTATGCCTGGTAGGCTGATTTGCTGGTGGAGTAAAGCGGGTTGGGCCATATTTCGACTTCTGTTTTCACTTCTTTGTCGCCCGATTTTAAGATAAATTGGTATCTGCCCGGGGATACTTTATGACCTGCAAAACTGTTTTCAAAATAGGTATTCGGCACACCCGGCATAGTAGGAAAACGCATATCCCATACAAAGCGGTTCAAACCTGCCGATTTACTCAGCACCGGCTCGGCGGAGGGGCCTCCCTCCCATTCCGAAAACGTCGTGTCTTTTTGTGAGCTGATACTGCGCACCAGTTTGCCAGAGGCATCTCTCACGTCAAGGGTCAACAAACCGTCGGTTTGTTTATCTGTGAGGTGGTAATACAAAACGATCCCGTTTGCCGGATTCACTCCTGCATATTTGCCCATGCCGTTGAAATCCAGGTCGGTCTTATTCAAAGCGCTGCCGCCATTCGCCAGATAAGCGTTTTCAGGCGTGTACAACGAAAATCCCAGCGCCTCTTTTTGATACTGGCGCACCAAACCCAAGTCGTCGAGTATCCAAAACGACCGACCCGAAGTAGCTGCGATCAAATCGCCCTGGTGAATTTTCAAGTCGGTAATCGGGGTTAAAGGCAAATTAAGTTGAAAAGTCGACCAATCCTTCCCTCCGTTCCAGGAAATAAAAAGTCCGACTTCCGTGCCTGCGAACAAAAGATCTTTACGCTCCTGATCTTCCCTAACTACACGCGTAAATGCATGGTTGGGAATACCATTGACTATTTTTGTCCAGTTTTTGCCATAATCGGTGGTTTTGTACAAACCCGGTGTGTGGTCATTGAATTTATACCGGGTGGTGGCGATGTACGCGGTTGCCGGGTCATGCGGCGATATTTCGATGGCATTAACGAGGCACTCCTGCAATCCGGCAGGGGTAACATTTTTCCAGGTTTTACCACCATCTCTGGTGAGTTGTACCAGGCCGTCGTCGGTGCCGACCCAGATGACGCCTTTCTCTTGCGGCGACTCCATCACGTAACTTATCGTTCCGTAATTTTCAGCGCCAACGGCTTCATTGGTGTACGGGCCTCCGCCTTTGCCTTGTTTGTCTTTTTCATTCCTGGTAAGGTCAGGCGATGCTTCTACCCAGGATTTACCCATATCCTGCGTTTTGAGCAAAACCTGAGCGCCGTGATAGTAGGTATTGGGTTCGTGTTTCGACCAAATGATCGGGGCATTCCAGTTGAAGCGGTATTTGTTGTCTTTGGCGTCGCGCCCCAGGTATTGAATCGGGGCTGCCATGATGTTGGTTCCTGCTTTTGCTTTGGTATCGAGTACTTCGATGGTTCCCTGGTATGACCCGCCAAGCACGTAACGCGGATCATCCGGATTAAACGCTAAAAAGGCGCTTTCGCCGCCGGCGGAGTACGTCCAGCTTGCTGTGCCGATTTGGCGCGACCCAAGTTCACGGTGGGCGATACAAACCGAAGAGTTGTCTTGTTGGCCACCGTAAATGCGATAAGGAAACTCGTTATCTACATTGATCCGGTAGATCTGCGCCGTTGGCATATTGCTTTGTGTACTCCACGACTGGCCTCCGTTGAAGGTGACAGCGGCACCGCCGTCGTTGCCAATGACCATGTTTTTGGAATTTTGAGGGTTAATCCACAAGTCATGGTAATCGCCGTGGGTTCCTGAGATTTCTTCCCATGTTTTGCCCCCGTCGCTGGATTTTAGTGCCGGGGCGCTCAAAACGTATAAAACCTGATCGTTGTTTGGGTCAGGGAACATTTCAATATAGTACCAGGCGCGTTGAATCAAGCGGTGATCGTTGGTGATGCGCGACCAGCTTTTTCCGGCGTTGTTGGACACGAATAATCCGCCGGCTTCTTTTTCAGAGTCGCTTTCAATCAGCGCATACACTTTTTCGGGGTTCGATTGGCAAACTGCAATCGACATTTTGCCCAATTCGGTGGGCAACCCTTCGATCAATTTTTCCCAGGTATCGCCCCCGTCGGTGGATTTGTACAAGCCGCTTCCAGGGCCGCCGCTGATCACTTTCCAGGGCAAACGACCATGTTCCCACATGGCAGCATACAAAATCCGGGGGTTGTTCCGATCCATGGAAAGCTCGACGCAACCGGTTTTATTGTCAACGAAGAGTACATTTTTCCAGGTCGCGCCGCCGTCGGTCGACTTAAAAATTCCGCGTTGTTGGGTATGGCTATATAAAGCACCCTGTGCGCCGACAAGCACGGTATTTGGATCGTTCGGGTGCACCAGTATGCGGGAAATATGTTGAGTTTGCTCTAGTCCAAGATGTTTCCAGGTTTTGCCGGCGTCGGTTGATTTATAAACCCCATCTCCGTGGTGTGTCATGACTCCGCGCACGGCATGTTCGCCCATGCCTACGTACACGACATTCGGATCATTTTCAGCTACTGCGATTGCCCCTACCGAACCTGTTTTAAAATACCCGTCCGAAATATTGGCCCAGGAGATACCCATGTCCTCCGTTTTCCATAGTCCGCCGCCTGTGGTACCCATGTAATAGGTGTACATATTTCCAGGAACACCCGATACAGCCACTGAACGGCCACCTCGAAACGGGCCGATGTTGCGCCATTTTACGGGTTTGAAGAATTGGTCTGTGGTGTTTTTGTCGGAGGACGTTTGTGATGAACCCGGAGCTGCCAGTGCCAGCAGCAGGGCTAACAGGAAAAAATGCTTCATGCAGGAAGGTTTAGAGATAATCGGTTTCAAACAATTTACCGCACAAACATAATCACGGATTTGACGGATTTGGGGATTTCGCAGAGTGATTTTTGGGATTCTTTTTGATTCCTTTTAGGATTTCAAGGAATTTCATGCCAGTGGTTGAAAATGAATTGGGGGTTTCTTTCTCGATTCACCTCGTGGGACGGGTTTGTTTCTGGGTTTAATTAGGAAATTTGAATATCCGCATGTTGTACAGTAAGATAATTATCCACAGAATCCGGCGACGTAGACAGATGTTACGCCTCTTCGAGGCGGGTGTATGTAGGTTCATGTCGGGGTTACCGATGTTGAGCCTCTTCGAGGCTAAAATAGGATCAGGAATTTCATGGAGTTGATGAAAAATAAAAAATGGGAATTCTGGTGATTTCCCTATGGCCTCGAAGAGGCCCAACCTTTGTAACACTAAGTCGACATGGAAAGCGGCCTCGAAGAGGCCCAACCTTTGTTTAGCAACCAAAACTCAGGTTCCACCCCTCTGTACAATATGCAAATAGTCAGAACAGGAAAAAAAGTACATCTTATAATCGCAAAAAGAATCAAAAAAGAATCCCAAAAATCCCTCTGCGAAATCCCAAAATCCGTCAAATCCGTGCTTAGCTTTGCGGCATGACATTCGACGTCACTATTCCTGTTTTAAATGAAGAAGCCACGCTCGACCGGCAGGTGCGCATTTTGCATGCTTTTTTAAGTGCAAATTTCCCTTCCCAAGGACAGTGGAAGATTGTGATTGCCGACAATGGAAGCACCGACAATACGCGCCATATCGCAGCCGCCTTGGGTGATGAATTTCCGGAAATTGAATTGGTAAGAGTTCCTGAAAAAGGTGTCGGCCTGGCCCTTAAAACATCCTGGAGTGCAAGCCAAGCGGATATCGTCGGTTATATGGACCTTGACCTTGCTACCGATTTAAAACACTTCATACAAGCTTACAACGCGCTCAATTCAGAAGGATTTGACCTGGTTTATGCCACCCGACTTCATCGAAAGTCGAAGGTGATCGGCCGAACAATAAAGCGCGAAATCACCTCCCGGGTATTCAACCTCCTGCTCAGGTGGTATCTCGGCGTTCGTTTTTCCGATGGCATGTGCGGATTTAAGTGGCTTAAACGCACACATTTACCGTTGCTGATGGATGGAGGCGCTCAGAGTAACGGCTGGTTTTTCAGCACCGAGTTGCTCACTGTCGCCGAATGGAAAGGCTTGAATATGTGTGAGTTGCCGGTAGTCTGGACGGATGACACCAGTTCAAGCAGGGTGAATATCCGGAAGCTAGCCATTCAATACCTGAAAGCAATGGCGGCCCTAAAAAAGCGGCGAAAGGCGCTTAGCTCCTAGATGAGATTTGGAGTTAAGTTGTTTGCCCCTTTTGAATGTGGTACAGCAAAAAGAGCAAACAACTTAAGGCGCCAATTTAGCCTTGGATCGGACAATCGAACATCCACTTGATGCCATACTTGTCGACGCAGGAGCCAAAGTAGCTGCCCCAGAACATTTCCGCCAACGGCATTTCAACTTGCCCTCCTTCAGAAAGCGCTGCAAACAGCTGATCGGCTTCGGCTTTGGTATCGGTGGTCAGGCAGATGTAGGAATTGTTTCCAATATTTACGTTAAAACCCATGGATGCTGGCGCATCCGAGCCCATCAGGTTATGCCCTCCAAGGATCGACAATCCAACATGCATCACCAGGTTTTTGTCCTCCTCCGAAAGTTCCGGAGCGCCTTCTTGTGGAGGCATGTCACCAAACCGCATAATTCCATTGCCGGTAAATTCGCCGCCAAAAACAGTTTTGTAAAAATTAAAAACTTCTTCAGTGTTGTTGCTGAAATTCAGGTAAGTTCCAACTGATGCCATAGCTTAATTTTTGTTTTAAAAAATGAACAATGCGCAAAGATAATTACACTTTAAAACATTTTGTGTTTTTTTTAAAAAAATTATTTATTGACTATCCGGATACTGAACATAAAATTGGTTGTTTTTTTCACAAGGAGTTACAAGAGTTACAGGAGTAACAAGAGTATCTAAAAAACTCCTGCACCTCATGTAACTCTTGTAACTCCTTGTGAAAAACAATTTACAAATTTGCGTTCAAAATTATCGGCTATGGAATCGAAAAACACAAAAAAATCAATTTGGAGTAAACTGAGCAACTTGAGCCAACGCGCTTCCATTGCTTTGATGGCTACCATCATTAGTACTTGTGCCCTTTTGGTGTCTCTTTATCAGGCAAACCTTGCCCGGAAATCTCAATTGGCAAGTGTTTGGCCGTATTTATCCATTGGAGGATACGGCACCGCGAACAAGGGCGATCAAACCTGGGGAATCCGATTGGCAAATAATGGATTGGGGCCTGCCATCATCGAAAAAATTGAAGTCAAATACCATGGGAAAACCTATGAATTTCAAGTGTTTATGGATACGCTTTACATGAACAATGCCTCGCTCGACTCACTTTCTACACTGAACTATGCTATTAATTCCATTGCCAAAGGAACGGTGTTGCCCGCCGGCGCCAATGAATCCTGGTTTTCGTTCGATATGAAATTTAACAACCATGTACCCAAGAAAGCCGCTTCCGAAATCTTTTTAAACAGGATCGAATTAATGGTTCAGTACAAATCATTGTATGGGGAAAGATGGATAAGTTGTTTCAATTGCTCAGGGGGCAGCGACAACGAAGTCAGAAAATTGAATTGATGTGGTGTTAATCAAGGAAATATACCTAAAAAAATCATACATTTACATGAAATGATAACCACGAACTTTAAATCGGAAAGCCATGAAAAATTCCTTGATTTTGACCGTAATATATTCCTTCTTCCTATTGGATTTGAACGCACAGCCACCCTCCGAAAGAAATTACAGCCTTTCTTTTGGCACCCTTATCTACGGAGATTTATCTGACGAGGTAGAACCATTTGCAGGGTTTGATCTGGCTTTTGATGCCAAAATAAAACAAATACCCAAGCTGGGATACCTCGGAGCAAGCATCAGTTATGGCGTCTTTGATGGCCTTTACGGTTACTACGACTCGGGTAAAATTTTCAAAATCGGCCCCCTGTTATCCATCGGAAAACCTAAAAGATCGGGCGTCTTCGCCCTTCAATATGTACATTTCAAAGATGTTCTTTTGTCGCCTTTTGCGTTCAGGGGGATGAATCTTGATGCAGGTCTAAAACTGATTGGTCGTTATGGCGGTGTGTTCCAACTGTCGACTTTTTATCAGCTTTCATTTAACAAAGAACCAATCAGTCAATATGTGAGTGATCCGCACAGGCTGAGCAATCTTGGTTTGCGTATTGCGATCGGATGGGCATTTTAAGTACTCCGAACACTGAAACAAAGACTGGCCATCGGGTCTATTAATTTTCAGTGTTCGAAGTTCGTTTCACAACTCTTCCTTACAACTTCTGCGCTTTTGCCGTGGAAGTCCTACCCTGCCCTTTTGATCTCAAATTGGCAATCGCTGTGGCGCCGGATGCTGTTTTGCGTGCGCCTGCTACAGAAACCTGACAGTTCTTCAATTCCTCCGGGGTACACTTTGCTGCCTGTTCAGGTGTGCAAGTAGCCGCCGCTGTTTTTACATCAGCTTTTTGGTCGCAGCCGGCATTTTCACTTTTAACACAACAAGCAGGAACGCAGCATTGTGGCGGCAGGTTGCAGCAGGATTGTGCGCTTAACTGCGTAGTAGCCAGTCCGGCTAAAAAAAACAAAGTTAAGAGTGCATTTTTCATAGTTTAACTTTTAGTGTTGGTGAATAAATTGATGGGCAAAGGTATCGACACTTGATTCGCTAAGCTGTCACCCGGCTGTTACCCACCTGTTACCTACCTGTTATTATTCGAGATTGACGATGGAATACACCTTAATTTTGCAACATGAAACTGCAATCATTCAAAATTCCAGGCATTTTGATGGCTTCTGCACTGGCCCTGATCGGACTGGTCGTTTTTCAACTTTCCTGGATGCGTCATTCAAAAAATCTGGCGGAAGAAATTTTTAGTCAACGGGTTTCAATGGCGCTGTGTAACGCCGTGGAAAACTTCAGCGGGGGCGTTCTCTGCGGCAAAAGCGGATGCGCTGCGGTATGTGGGCCTGTGGAAACACCCATTCCACCCTCTGCAGATTTTACCAAAGATTCCGCATTCAAAGCAGAACTCAGGCATGCACTCAACTTTTACCAGATCAACCTGGATTACGACTTGCAGCTGACGAACGAATCGAAATGCAGCAACCAAAATTACCAATGCATGGTGTCTTTACCCGACCAGAGCGGTTTAAGCGCCTATGTGAATATGAGCTTCCCTGGAAAAGATGAATTCGTTTCAGGTAAAATGGATTTTATGGTGCTTGCCACCATTGCCATCCTGCTTTTCACCGCATTGGTATTGCTGTTTGCCAACTGGTCGTTGATGAAACAAAAACGACTACTTCAAACCAACGTCGATTTTTTCAACAACATGGCGCATGAATTCAGAACCCCACTGACCAACATGGGCCTGGCCGTTAACATGCTCACCAAAAAACACCCGGAACTGGCCGACAATCAATACACCGGTATACTGAAAAAAGAAAACAAACGTCTGATGAACGAGGTAGAAAGGGTGTTGCGGCTGGCTAGCCTGGAAAAAGGCGACCACGCTCTTCAAAAAGAAAAACTGCCACTCAAACAAATACTCCAGGCTTCCCTGGACGATATGGCTATGATGGCTCAGGAAAAACAGGCGCAGGTGCATTTGGAAGCGGTACCCGACAACCTGTTCATCCTCGCCGACCGGCACCACCTTGTCAATGTATTCAGAAATTTGATCGACAACGCCCTGAAATACAATCAAAACAAACCGGACGTACATATTTCAGTCAAAACTTCCGGACAATACGTTGTCATCCAGGTAAACGACAATGGAATCGGTATAAAACCCGCACAGCAACAATTGATTTTCGAAAAATTCAAACGGGTTTGCCAAGGCGAATTGCACCACCAGGAGGGTTATGGCCTCGGCCTGGCATATGTAAAGCGGATGGTGGAAATGCACGGCGGATCGGTAAAAGTAGAAAGCCAGGAAAACCTGGGCAGCAGGTTTCAAGTTTCATTACCGATTTCAAACGCCTGAAAATGAAAGAAAAAGCGAAGATCCTGCTGGTAGAAGACGACCTGAATCTCGGTTTTTTGCTCAGTGAATTCCTGGAAAACGAAGGTTACGAAGTAAAACTTTGCCGCGATGGTGAAAGCGGTCTGGTTGCTTTTAAAAGGCAATCATTCGACTTGTGCCTGATTGATGTTATGATGCCCAACATGGACGGATTCACATTCGCAGAACGGATGAAAAACCTGGGGAACAAAGCGCCTTTTTTGTTCCTCACCGCCCGCTCTCTGAAAGAAGACAAGTTGCGCGGATTTGAGCTTGGCGCCGATGATTATGTGACCAAACCTTTTGATGAAGATGAGTTGTTGTGCCGAATCAAAGTGCTTATCAAACGAAAAGATGCTTTATCCCCTTCTGCAGAAAATCATCCGGCTTTTTCCATTGGCTCTTATGAATTCGATTATTCCCGTCAGGAGCTTCGCCGGAAAGATGCAGTTTGGCGACTGACGGAAACCGAGTCGGAAGTTTTAAAATTGTTGTGTCAGCATCAGAATCAAATACTTCGCCGCGATGATGCCGTGGAAAAAATTTATGGAAAACGCGATTATTTCCTTGGCCGCAGTTTTGATGTTTTTATTTCAAAATTGCGCAAGCTGCTCCAGGAGGATGACGCCATTTCAATTGATAATGTATTCAAAGTTGGGTTTATTTTGAATGTAAAAGGCGGTTCATGAACACGAACATCGCGAAATGGTTGCCATTTTAACCACCACGCCTCAATAGCCCTTTCCGGAATTGTAAATAGCATCCAACAATTCTCCGCTGGAATCGCCGGTCAACTGCCAAAACATGATCCCACCCAATTTCTCACGCCTGGCATACTGCGTTTTTTCCCGCAAGGAAATCGGATCATCAAACGTGGCGTATTCTTTAAGCGATGCCGAATAAGCAAATGGCGCATGGGCCACGGAATCACGGTAAAAAACAAACCCGTTTTTGTCCGACAATCGCTCCTTAAACCTTGAATAATGTACAAAAGACTTGAATTTCCCGCTTTGGTATAATCCATTGTTTACGTCCTGAACCTGCTCCCAAACTCGTCCGTAAAAAGCTGCGCCGATCACGATTTTGTGTGCCGGGACACCCAGTTTTTTTAAATATTGAACACCCGCATCTACCGAGGCCTCCTGCTTTGCCGTTGCATACAATGGCGTATGATGACCTGTAACTGTGCTAAACCCGCTTACCAGGTCATACGACATGAGATTCACTCGGTTTAGGGCGGGCATCACTTTATCCCATTCAACCGATTGATCGAAAAAAGACTTGAAACCGCCGGCGGCAAAACTCAATTCGTAACCAGGGCCCAACACCCTTCTCAACTCTAATACCA